>JBBQIA010000078.1:0-7628 GCA_038324485.1 Lysobacterales bacterium | reverse complement strand
CGGACCAGTAGCGGCCGCAGTAGGCTTTGGGCCCGGATGCCGGAGGCCGCGTCCCCGCGCTCGTTCAGGGCGTCGGCATAGGCCAGCGTGACGGCGCGGTGTTCGGGGTAGTCGCGGTCCAGCGCCTCGAAGCGCGTGGTGGCTTCCGCTGGCATGCCTGCGCGATGGCTGGCTTCGGCCGCACCCAAGCGCGCCCAAAGGTTGCGCGGTACTTCCAAAAGCAGGGCGTTGAAGCGGGTCCGCGCTTCGGCGGGGCGGCCGGCCGCCAAGGACGCCAGGGCTTGCCCATAGCGCCACGCGGGGCTCGTCGTTTCCGGCCCGCCTAGTGCCGACAGCCGCTCGTACTCCGCCAGCGCGTCGCGCGGCGACGGCGCGGTCAGAACGCGTAGGCGCTCGCGCGCCCAAGCGAACTCGCTGGTGTCGGGACGCGCGTTGCCGCTGGCGGGACGCAGCAGATAAGGCACCAGCAGATGCTCATTACCCTCCAGCGCGGCTTCAGCGGGAGGCGGGCGGCGGGAAATTAGCTCGGCGCGGTCGCGCGCCTCGGCGATGCGCGTTGTAGTGACCGGATGCGTGCGCAGGTATTCAGGCGCTTGCCAGCCGCCGGTATTGCTGCGCGAAGCGCGGGCAAGCCGACCGAAGAAATCGGCGATGCCCGTGGGCTCAAACCCGGCCCGCGCCAGCGTGTCGATGCCGATGCGGTCCGCTTCGGACTCGTTGTTTCGGGTGTGATTGATCTGCATCTGCGCCATCAGCGCCTGAGCACCGACGACGGCCGCTTGGATGGCGTCGTCGGCCGAGCGCGAATTGCTCTGCGAGGCCGCCGCAATGGCGCCCAGCATGGCGAGCATCGTGGGCAACTGCGCCTGTTGAGATTTTTCTACCGAGCGCAGCACGTGGCGCTGGGTGACGTGAGCCACTTCGTGCGCCAACACCCCAGCCACTTCGTCCTCGCGTTCGGCGGTCAATACGAGGCCCGCGTTCATGCCTACCAAGCCGCCGAGCGTCGCAAAGGCGTTGATTTGGCGGTCGCGCATCATAAAAAATGTGAAGCCGTGATCGGGCTCATCGCTGGACGCCGCGATGCGATAGCCCAGCCCGTGTAGCCAGCCTTCAATCAGAGGGTCCTCTTCCAGTAGGTCCTGCCGGCGCAGTTCGCGCATCAGCATGCCGGCATAGCGGGCTTCTTCCGAGGGCGTAATCAGCTGCTGCGCGGAGGAGCCCATCTGAGGAAGTTGATCAACGGCCTCCTGCGCTGATACCGACACCCCGGGTAAAGCCAGAGCGAGCGCCAACGAAATACCAAGAGACAGGCGGCGGGTGCGGCGCGGGGAGAGGGACATCAGGGTTAGGCTCATGGGGGCAGCATGCCGAATGGGGCGAATGGTCTGGTGAACCCGCCGTTAAACCCAGCGCGAGTGCTGGAAAAGACCGTCAGGCGCCCCCATAGTTCCTCGACTACAAATTTTTGCGTCACCGGAGCCTGATCATGTCCCACGCCGATGTCGTGATGTATACGACCGCCATCTGCCCGTATTGCGTCGCCGCAAAGAATTTTCTGAAGCAAAAAGGTCTGGAGTGGCGCGAAGTGCGCATTGATCTGGACGCCGAGGCCCGCGCCAGCATGATGGCGCGCGCCAAACGCACCTCGGTGCCGCAGATTTTTATTAACGACACCCACGTCGGCGGCTTCGACGACCTTGTCGCTCTCGACCGCGCCGGCGGCCTTGCCCCTCTTTTGGACTCCACCCCGTGACCGATCGCATCGCCGAATTCACTGATTTCCGCAAGCGCATGAACGCGCGCATCCTTGAGCAGGACAATCAGGTCGTGCGGCGTTTCTTCGCCCTCGACACGCAGACCTATAAGCCGGGCGTGCTCGATCTAAAGACGAAGGAAATGTTGGGTCTGGTGGCCTCCATGGTGTTGCGTTGCGACGACTGCATTGCCTATCACGTGGCCCAGTGCCGGCAGGCCGGCGTGACTCGGGAGGCCTTTTTCGAGGTGTTTTCCGTGGGCTTGGTCGTCGGCGGCTCGATCGTCATCCCGCATCTTCGCCGCGCGGTCGACTTCCTCGACCAGCTTGAGGACGGCGAGACGGACGCTCCGGCCGACCATGCCGACGCCCACGGCTGAGGCCAGAACCGGCTGAACCCGGCCTACGATCTTTGACCGCCGTCGAAGCCGGCCGCCCTGCGGCTGCGGCATAATTGCGCGGATGCCCGCACTGGATCGGGCGAAAAAGGAAGAACTCATGTCGCAGACGATCGCGGTCATCCGCGGAGACGGAATTGGTCCCGAAATCATGGATGCCTCGCTGGGCGTTCTTGACGCCATGAAGCTGGGTCTTCAGTACGAGTTCGTGGAAGCGGGCATGTCGTCGATGGAGAAAACCGGCGAGCTGCTGCCGCAGGCCATCATTGACACCATCGCCAAGCACCGCGTCGCGCTGAAGAGTCCGCTGACGACGCCGGTCGGCGAAGGCTTTACCTCGATTAACGTGGCCCTGCGCCGCAAGTTCGACCTCTATGCCAACGTCCGCCCGGCAATCAGCTTTCCCGGCACCAAGTCGCGCTACGAGAACGTCGACATCATCACCGTTCGCGAGAACACCGAAGGCGCCTACATCGGCGAGGGTCAGTCGGTCTCGGAAGACGGCGAAACCGCGCTACTGACCCAGAAGGTGACCCGCAAGGGCTCGGAGCGCATCGTGCGCTACGCCTTTGAGCTGTCGCGCCGCCTGGGCCGCAAGAAAGTGACGGTGGTCCATAAGGCCAACATCCTGAAGTCGACCTCCGGCCTGTTTTTGAAGGTCGCTCGGGAAGTGGCGCAGCGGTATCCCGATATTCAGTGCAACGAAATGATCGTGGACAACACCTGCATGCAGCTGGTGATGCGCCCCGAGCAGTTCGACGTCATCGTGACGACCAATCTCTTCGGCGACATCGTGTCGGATCTGTGCGCCGGACTGGTCGGCGGCTTGGGCCTCGCGCCGGGCGCGAACATTGGCGAACACGCCGCGATCTTCGAGGCCGTGCATGGCTCGGCGCCGGACATTGCCGGCAAGAACATCGCCAATCCTTGCGCTCTGCTGCTCGCCGCCGGGCAGATGCTCGATCACTTGGGGCACGTCGAGCAGGCCAATCGCCTGCGTCAGGCGATGCGCGACACCCTATTGGCCAAAGACGGCGTGACCCCCGACGTGGGCGGCACCGGCACCACGCAAAGCTTTGCGAAGGCCGTTGCCGCGCGCGCCGTCGGCTAAACCCGAGGACGCCCGATCAGTTCCGCGACTGCAGTTTCGACAGCAGTCGCAGAATTTCGAGGTACAGCCAGATCAGGGTGACGATGAGGCCGAAGGCGGCGTACCACTCCATCGCCTTCGGCGCGCCGGCGTCAACGCCGCTTTCGATAAAGTCGAAGTCGAGCACCAGATTCAGCGCCGCAATGACCACCACAAAGGCCGAGAAGCCGATGCCCATCAAGCCCGAGTCATGGATAAAGCCCATGCCCTCGAAGCCGAAGGCCCGCATGCCGATGTTGACGAGGTAGAGCAGGGCAATGCCGCCCGTTGCGGCCACGACGCCCAGCTTGAAGTTCTCGGTGGCGCGGATGAGGCCCGACTTGTAGGCCATGAGCAGAGCGGCGAGCGTTCCGAAGGTCAGAGCCACGGCCTGCATCACGATGCCGGGAAAGCGGGCTTCAAAGATGGCCGAAAGCCCGCCCAGAAACAGACCCTGCAACAGCGCATAAATCGGAGCGGTGACTGGCGCCCACGCCTTCTTGAACACCGTGACGAGGGCCAAGATAAAGCCACCAATGGCGCCACCCCAGACGAAGGGCATCAGGCCCGGCACGCTCTCGGGCCCGGTGAACAGGTTCCACGTGTAGGTGGCGGTAATGAGCACCAGCGCCAGCAGCAGCGCCGTTTTGTTGACGGTGCCGCCGATGGTCATCGAATCGCTGTCGCGCGTCACGACGCGGCCGCTGCCGACGTCCAGAAAGGTGTTCTCGCCGAGAACCGGATTGCCGCTGCGCATCGCACTACTCCATCAAGGTGGGGGGATTTCAGCGTAAACCTTGCCCGCGCTGTTTTGCCGGCACAAGGTGTCGAAGCTTAGGCCTCGCGGAAGCGCCAGAAGTGGTCGAGCACCAGAACCTTGGCGCGTCCCGGACGGTATCCCGCGGTCAGCGCGCCAGCGATGTAGTCGGTGCCCGCGCGACAGGCCTGCATCGGCGAGTCCTCCAGCGCGAGGCGGGCCGCAATCGCCGAGGCGAGGCTGCAACCGGTGCCGTGGCCTTCGACGTGCAGGCGCGGGTGTCGAAAGCTGGCGCGCAGGATGCCGCCGCCAAAACGGTCGATGACCTCGCTCTCCTCGAGATGGCCGCCTTTCAGCAACACGTTAGCGGCGCCGCTGGACAGCAGTTCGCCCAGTGCGGCATCGGCGTCAACGCCGGGCGCGATACGACGACCCAGCAGTAACTCGGCTTCGGGCAGGTTTGGGGTGAGCACCGTTGCCATCGGCAGCAGGCGCGTGCGCAGGGCGTCCAAGGCGTCGTCGGCCAGCAGCTTGGCCCCACTCGTCGCCACCATCACCGGGTCGACGACGAGTGCCGTCGCGGGCCACTGGGTGAGCGCATCCGCCACGGCGTGGATGATGTCCGCGGTCGCCAACATTCCCAGCTTGACGGCGCGCACGTCGAAATCGTCGAAGCAGGCGTCGATTTGTGCGCGCAGAAAGCCGACATCCGGCGTGTGAACTGCGGTGACACCACGGGTGTGCTGTGCGGTGAGCGCGGCAATCGCCGACAGTCCATGCAGACCGTGTGCCGCGAAGGTTTTAAGGTCGGCTTGAATGCCAGCGCCACCGCCGCTGTCCGAGCCGGCGATGGTCAAGACGGACACCACGCGCTCGGGCGCGGTGACGATCGGGTCGACGCCTGCAACCATGCCCTAGAGCACCTCGGAGGCGTAGTCGGCCAAACGCGAGCGCTCGCCGCGACGGAGGGTGACGTGCGCGCTGTGGCCCCACTTCTTAAAGCGATCCACGGCGTAAGTCAGTCCGGAGGTCGTCTCGGTCAGGTAGGGCGTGTCGATCTGTTCGACGTTGCCCATGCAAATGATCTTGGTGCCGGGGCCAGCGCGAGTGATCAGCGTCTTCATTTGTTTTGGCGTCAGGTTTTGCGCTTCGTCGACGATCACCCAGCGACTCAGGAAGGTGCGGCCGCGCATGAAGTTCATTGAACGAATTTTGATCCGGCTGGCCAGCAGTTCATTGGTGGCGCCGCGACCCCAGCTGCCGTGGTCTTCGCTGTGCGTCAGCACTTCAAGATTGTCGGTGAGCGCGCCCATCCACGGCGTCATCTTTTCTTCTTCCGTGCCGGGCAGGAAGCCGATGTCCTCACCCACGCTGATGGTCGCGCGGGTCATGATGATCTCGCGGTAGCGCTGCACGTCCATGGTCTGCGCGAGGCCCGCCGCAAGCGCCAACAAGGTCTTGCCGGTGCCCGCCGTACCCAGCAAAGTGACGAAGTCGACGTCCGGGTCCATTAGGGCGTTCAGTGCGAAGTTTTGCTCGCGGTTGCGGGCATTGATGCCCCAGACCTGATGATTCGGCGAGCGGAAATCTTCGACGATCTGCAGCACTGCGCGATCGCCGTCGATCTTGGCGACTTTGAGTTCGAGGTCTTCTTCGCCAGGCAGGTAGAGAAACTGATTGACGTACCAACCGTCTTCTGGAATGGCCTTGGTTTCGTAAAAGGTACGGCCACGCTCGATCCAGGAGCGCAGGGTCTTGCTGTGGCGCTCCCAGAAGTCCTCAGGAAGCTGCGTTGCGCCGGTGTAGAGCAGATTGAAATCATCCAGCGCGCGATCGTTTTCGTAGTCCTCGGCGACCACGCCAACGATGCTGGCCTTGATGCGCAGGTTGATGTCTTTCGACACCAGCACTACCGGCGTATTGGGGTTTTCGAAGCGCAGCGCAAGGATGGCGCCGAGAATTTGGTTGTCCGGCAGCACAGTGCCAAAGCCCTTGCTGACGTCGGCCGGCTTGGTCTGGAAAATCAGTCGGCCCAGATGCTCCGCGTCGCGAAGCTGCAACTCTTGCGGCCGCAGCAGGCTGATGCCGCCCTCAATGCTGCGGTTGCCGTGCGCCACGACTAGTTCATTGAGGAAGCGACTGACCTGCCGCGCATTGCGGGCCGCTTCGGTCTGCCCCTTTTTGTTGTGGTCGAGTTCTTCCAGAACCATCATCGGCAGGAACACATCGTGTTCCTCGAACTTAAACAGCGCCGTCGGGTCGTGCATCAAAACATTCGTGTCGAGCACGTAGATGCGCTTGCTCTGCGTCATAGCCACTCCTGGGCGGGCGGGGGTCAGAACTTCATCGGGTCCATGATCGCGTCGAGGTTCAAGTCGTCGCAGAAGGCAAGGAAGTCGTCGCGCAGCGCCGCGATGTGCATGCTCGCAGGCACGCCAATGGTGACGTGCGCGGAGAACATGTCGGCGCCGGTTTGCATGGCGCGATAGCGCGAGCTCTGCAGGTTCTCGACGGTAATGCCTTGACGGTCGAAGAAGTCGGCAAGCTGGTAAAGGATGCCCGGGCGGTCGGAGGCGACCACTTCCACAATGTAGGGAATGAGGTTGGACTGCAGCGGCTTCGGGCCGGTGCGATACCAGTGCATCTTAATGCCGTCGTCGCGCTCCATCCGGCCGAGCATCGCTTCGAGCTTCGCCACAGCGTCCCAAGAGCCTACCGCCAGCGCGACCACCGAGACGTCGCGACCCACGGTGGACAGGCGCGCATCAGCGAGGTTGCAGCCCGAATCGGCAATCCGTCGACTGACCGACAGCAGCGGGCAATCGGGGTGCGTCGAATAGGCGCTGATGAGCAGGTGGTTTTCGTTCGAGGTCGGGCGGGGCGTGGTGTCGGTCAAGTCAGTTTCCGTGAGTGCAGTGCGCCCTGAAGAACGCTGGAGTCAGCATACTTGCCGCGTTCTCGGCGCCGCAAGTAACATCAGGCGTTACTTTCTCCTCCCCAAAAGGCCTTGCCTTGCGCCTCTTCGGCAGCATTACTGCGCTTGCGACCCCTTTCACGGCAGACGGCGCCGTCGATTTCCCAGCTTGGGCGCGATTGCTTGAAAAGCAGCGCGCGGGCGGCACCTCTGCAGTCGTGGTGGCGGGCTCGACCGGTGAAGCCTCGATGCTGGACGACGCGGAGTACGAGCGACTGATCGAAGAGGCCGTTCGCAGCGTTGGCAGCACGATGGGTGTTTGGGCTGGAACTGGCCTTTCCGGTACGGCAAAAACGCTCGCGCAGACCCGCCGTGCGGCGGCCTGCGGCGCTCACGCGGCGCTGGTGGTCACGCCGCCCTACGTGCGCCCGACGCAAGACGGCCTGATCGCGCATTACATGGCGATTGCCGACGCCGACATCGTGCCTGTGGTGCTTTACAACGTTCCTCCGCGCACGGGCGTCGACCTGTTGCCGGCGACGGTGGCGGCGCTGGCCGCGCATCCGCGCATCGTCGGTTTGAAGGAAGCACGCAGTGACGACGAGCGCTGGCAGGCTTTAGCACCTCTCGCGTCGGACGGTTTCGACCTGCTGTCGGGCGATGACCCGACCTTT
>JBBQIA010000077.1:0-7725 GCA_038324485.1 Lysobacterales bacterium | reverse complement strand
GCCGTGGCGATTACGCCGCCGCAGGCGCTGGACAGCTCGCCGCCGACACGCTGAACTGGGTGCTTTACCCGGACGACAGCACCGAGGCCGGACGCACGCTGCGCCTCAAGCAAGAAGCCTTCTTGGTCAGCGCCTCGCTGCAAGACCTGATTGCCCGCCACCTTGCCGAAGGGCGCGAAATCGCCGAGCTCGGCCAAGGCAGCGCGATCCACTTGAACGACACGCACCCGGCCTTGGCGCCCGCCGAGCTGATGCGCCTGCTGGTGGATGAGCACGGGCTGGCTTGGAACGAGGCCTGGGCCATCACGCGACAGGCCGTGGCCTACACCAATCACACCCTGATGCCGGAGGCGCTCGAGACGTGGCCGGTGCACATGCTGGAACGCCTGCTGCCTCGGCATCTCGAAATCATCTACGCCATCAATCAGCAGTTTCTCGATGAAGTGCGTCGCGCCGTCCCGAATGACGAAGCCTTCGTGCAGCGCGTCTCCATCATCGACGAGCAACACGGACGCCGGGTGCGCATGGCCGCCTTGGCTGTCGTCGCCTCGCATCAGGTCAACGGCGTCGCGAAGCTGCATTCGGAGCTGATGCTGGACACCATCTTCGCTGACTACGCGCGCCTGTTTCCCGAGCGCTTCATCAACGTCACCAATGGCGTCACGCCACGGCGTTGGCTGCAGCAGTGCAACCCCGGCTTATCGACCGTGCTGGACGAGCGCATCGGCACCGCATGGCGGCGTGATTTGTCCGCGCTGGCCGCCCTGCGCGAGCAGGCCAACGACGCCGACTTGGGTCAGCGCCTCGCGGCCGTGAAGCGGCAAAACAAGCTCGCGTTGGCCGAACGCATTCGGCAAGAATTAGGCGTAGTCATCGACGTCGATTCGCTGTTCGACGTGCAAATTAAGCGCATCCACGAATACAAGCGCCAGCTGCTGAACCTGCTGCATGTGGTGTCGCGCTATCAGGCCATGCTGGCCAATCCGGCCGGCCCGGACGGCCAAGGCTGGACGCCGCGCACCGTCATCATTGCGGGCAAGGCAGCCTCGGCCTATGTGACTGCGAAGCAAATTGTGCGACTCGCTCACGACATCGGCCGCGTCATCAACAGCGACCCGCGCTTGGACGGCAAGCTCAAGCTGGTTTTCCTGCCGAACTACGGCGTGTCCTTGGCCGAGATCATCATTCCGGCGGCCGACCTGTCCGAACAGATTTCCACTGCGGGCACCGAGGCCAGCGGCACCGGCAACATGAAGTT
The DNA here is from genome assembly GCA_038324485.1 of Lysobacterales bacterium. GTDB lineage: Bacteria > Pseudomonadota > Gammaproteobacteria > Xanthomonadales > Xanthomonadaceae > Silanimonas. The sequence goes on along the minus strand of JBBQIA010000077.1, from coordinate 6,467 downwards.
CGCGATGAACGGCGCGCTGACCATCGGCACTTGGGACGGCGCCAACATCGAAATGGCGCAGCACATCGGCGAAGAAGAGGTCTTCGTCTTCGGCTTGCGCACGCAGTCCATTGCCGAACTGAAAGCGGTGGGCTACGACCCGCGCTGGATCGCGGCGCAGAACCCAGAACTGAAAGCCGTGCTCGACGCCATCGGCGGCGGGCAGTTCAGCCCCGGCGAACCGGCGCGCTATCGCGGCTTGGTCGACGGGCTCTTGAACCACGACGGCTATCTTCTGCTCGCCGACTTCGCCGACTACGTGGCCACGCAGGCGCGCGTCGATGCGCTCTACCGCGACCCAAAGGCGTGGCAGACCAGCGTGGTGCGTAACATCGCCGGCATGGGCTATTTCTCGACCGACCGCACCGTGAGCGAATACGCAGCAAAGGTCTGGGCCGTCCCCGCATCGACACGCGCCGCCGCGTCCACACGCGCACCGAATGCTTGATCCGCACGCCGTCGCGGCTCTGCTGACGGCGCGGCATGCCGACCCCTTCGCCGTGCTCGGCCTGCACGCCGATGACGCCGGTAGCCTGTGGCTGCGCGCCCTGCTGCCGGGTGCGACGCACGTTGAAGTGATTGATGCCGAAAGCGGACGCTGCGTGGCGACGCTTGCCGCGCACGCGCAGACAATTTCTGCCGGCGAAACCCTGCTGACCCCGCTCTTTGAAGGTCGAATTCCGCGCCGCAAGAAGCGCTTCGACTATCGCCTGCGCGTGCGCTGGGAGAACGGCAGCGCGGGCGACTACGCCGACGCCTATGCCTTCGGCCCGCACATCGCAGACGACGAGCTTCGCGCGTTTCACGAAGGCCACCACACGCGGCCGCAGCGCGTGTTGGGGGCACATGCGCTGACGGTGGATGGCGTCGACGGTGTGCGCTTCGCGGTCTGGGCCCCAAATGCGCGACGCGTGTCGGTGATCGGCGACTTCAATGCGTGGGACGGCTGCCGCCATCCGATGCGTCTGCGACACACCGCCGGCGTCTGGGAGCTGTTCGTGCCGCATGCGGCGCCGGGCGACCACTACAAGTACGAACTGCTCGACGCCAACGGCAGCCTGTTGCCCGCAAAGGCTGACCCCTTCGCTTTGGCCAGCGAATTGCGCCCTGGCACCGCCAGCCGCGTTGCTGCGCCGCGCGCCGACACGCCGCTTGCTGCGGAGCGTGCAGCGCGTAACCAGCGCTTGGCACCGATCAGCGTCTACGAGGTTCATCTCGGCTCGTGGTCGCATCCCGACTTGGCCCAGCACGCCAGCGAGCACAGCGCGCGCACCGGCTTCCCCGACTGGGATGCGCTGGCCGCCGTGCTGCCGGGTTATGCAACTGGCCTTGGCTTCACCCATGTGGAACTGCTGCCCATCACCGAATACCCCTTCGACGGCAGCTGGGGTTACCAGACGCTCGGCCTATTTGCGCCGACCGCGCGCTTCGGCAAACCCGAGGGCTTCCGGCGTTTTGTGGCGGCCTGCCACGCCGTCGATCTCGGCGTGATTCTGGACTGGGTGCCCGCGCATTTTCCGCGCGACGCCCACGGCTTGGCGCGCTTCGACGGCACGGCGCTTTACGAGTACGCCGACCCGCGCGAAGGCGAACACCGCGACTGGGGCACCCTGATTCCCAACTTTGGCCGCAATGAAGTGGTGAGCCTGCTGACCGGTAGCGCCCTGCACTGGATTGAGCACTGGGGCGTCGACGGCCTGCGCGTGGATGCCGTGGCTTCGATGCTGTATCGCGACTATTCCCGTGAGGCTGGGAGCTGGATACCTAACGCCCACGGCGGCCGCGAAAACCTCGAAGCCATCGCCCTGCTTCAGCACATCAACATTACCCTCGGCCGCGAGGCGCCCGGCGCCATGACGCTGGCCGAAGAGTCCACGAGCTTCCCCGGAGTATCGGCGCCGGTACACACCGGGGGGCTCGGCTTTCATTTCAAATGGAACATGGGCTGGATGAACGACACGCTGCGCTACCTGCATGAAGACCCCGTGCATCGGCGCTGGCATCACGACCGGATGAGCTTCGGCCTCGTTTACGCCTTCAGCGAGAACTTCATCCTGCCGCTCTCGCACGATGAAGTTGTGCACGGCAAAGGCTCGCTGTTGGGTCGCTGCACCGGCGACGACTGGCAACGCTTCGCCAATCTGCGCGCTTACTACGGTTTCATGTGGGGGCACCCCGGAAAGAAGCTACTGTTCATGGGCCAAGAGTTCGCCCAACCCGGGGAATGGCAGCACGACGAGGCCCTGCCTTGGGCGCTGCTGGACGACGCTCGCCATGCCGGCGTTCGGACACTCATTCGTGACCTCAACGCGCTGTATCGAAGCGCGCCCTCGATGCACGTGCTCGACTGCGAGGCCGCCGGTTTCGAGTGGCTGGTGGGCGATGACCGCGATCAAAGCGTGTTTGCGTGGGCGCGTCACGATGGCCACGGCGACATGACGATCGTGGTCTGCAACTTCACCCCGGTGCCACGCGAGGCCTATCGCCTGCCGCTTCCTGCGGGCGCGCCGACGCGCTGGCACGAGGTATTGAACACTGATGCCGCGCCCTACGGCGGCAGCGGCGTGAGCACGGGCGATGGCCTGCTGCAGGCGAAGAACGGCAGCTTGCTTCTCACCCTGCCGCCACTCGCCACCGTGATGCTGCGCCCTGCATGACCCTGCCTTCGGCCCGCACCAATTCACCGACCGTCGCGACGGCGGGTCACGCTCCGCTCGGTGCGTGGTGCCGCGACGGCGGCGTCGAGTTCCGCATTGCTTCGCAGCGCGCGACGCGCATCGAGCTTTGCCTCTTCAACGACGCGGGCAAGCACGAACAGGAGCGCATTACCCTGCATCCGGGCGAGGACGGCGTCTTTTCGCTGCGGCTGGAAGACGTTGGCGCTGGCCTGCGCTATGGCTATCGCGCGCACGGACGCTATCAGCCGGAATCGGGCCATCGATTCAACCCGGCCAAGCTGCTGCTCGACCCCTACGCCCGCGGCTTAAGCGGCGACTTCCAGTGGCGCAGCGAGCATCGCGGCTGGGCCTTGGGCCACCCGCAGGGGCGCACCCCGGATACGCGCGATAACGCAGCCTATGCGCTGAAAGCGCGGGTGGTGGATTCGCCGACGCCGCTTCCCGATGGTTTGACCCTGCGTTCCGCGAACGCACCGCGCCGCGCCTTGCGCGATAGCGTGCTCTACGAGCTGAACGTGCGCGGCTTCACGATGCGGCTGCCGGGCCTGCCTGAGGCGCTTCGCGGCACCTTCGCCGGGCTGGCGCATCCCCTAAGCATTGCCCATCTCAAAAGTCTCGGCGTCACCACGCTGTCCCTGATGCCGGTGATGGAGTGGCTGGACGAAGCGCCGCTTGCCGAACGTGGTCTGCGTAATTTCTGGGGCTACAACACGCTGGCGTTTTTCTGCCCGGCGCGCCGCCTCTGTCATAGCCCCGAGGACGCCATCGGCGAGTTCCGGCAGATGGTCGCCCGCTTGCAGCACGAAGGCTTCGACGTGGTGCTTGATCTGGTCTTGAACCACAGCGCCGAGGGCGACAAGCACGGCAGCACGCTCAGCTTTCGCGGGCTCGACAACGCCAGCTGGTATCGCTTGGTCAGCGACGACCGCAGCCGCTACGAAAACGCCAGCGGCTGCGGCAACACCTTGCGCCTCATCCATCCGCGCACCACGCAGTTCGCGCTCGACGTCATGCGCTACTGGGTGAACACCATGGGCGTCGATGGCTTTCGCTTCGATTTGGCCGCCACGCTCGGCCGCACGCGGCACGGCTTCGACCCCTCCGCGCCGTTCTTCGTGGCCCTTCGCCAAGACCCCACGCTCGCGCAGGTGCACTGGATCGCCGAGCCCTGGGACGCCGGACACGAGGGCTATCAGCTCGGGCGCTTTCCCAGCCGCTTTGCCGAATGGAACGATCGCTTTCGCGATGCCGTGCGCGGCTACTGGCTGGGCGAACACGCACGCGTCGACGGGCACTCAGCGGCCGCCGTGCCGCGCAGCGAATTCGCTCGTCGCTTCAGCGCCTCCAGCGATCTGTTTCAGCACGGCGCGCGACGGCCTTCGGCCAGCATCAACTACGTCTCGGCGCACGACGGCCGACCGCTGGCCGATGTCGTCAGCTATGCGCAGCGGCACAATCTTGCAAACGGCGAATCCAATCGCGACGGTCACGCCCACGAGGTCTGTGCAAATTTCGGTGTGGAAGGGCCCACCGACGACGTCGCAATCATCGAAACTCGCCGCCGCGTGCGACGCGCCATGCTGGCCACCGTGCTGTTGGCACAGGGCACGCCCATGCTTTGTGCCGGCGATGAAGTGGCCAATAGCCAGCAGGGCAATAACAACGCCTACTGCCAAGACAACGATACGGGCTGGCTGGATTGGTCGGCCCTCGACGGCGCCGACGATGACATCGCGCTGATCGCGCAACTCATCGCCCTGCGCGCCAGCGAAGCGCATCTGCGCTGGCCCGAATGGTTTGCGCCAGACCCCGCCGATAACGAGCCGGCCATTCGCTGGCTGCGCCCCGATGGCCACGACCTTGGCGTCGACGACTGGCACGATACCGACACGCGCGCTTTCGCTTGCCAGCTTCAAGCGGCGGGCGCCGCCATGCCGCGCGGCGTCATCCTCTTCAATCCCGAACCCAGCGACCTTGCGTTTCATCTGCCCGACGGGCCGTGGGAATTGCAGTTCGACAGTTCGGGGAATTTCCACGCTGGCCCTACCCTCGTGGTGCCGCACTACAGTCTTGTGGTGCTGCGCCGACGACCGTCTGCTTCGGAGCCGACTTAATGTTTTCCCTCGATCAACGCGCCGCAGGCGTTCTGCTGCACGTCACATCCCTGCCCGGCCCGCACGGCATCGGCGACTTCGGCCCGGACGCGTTTCGCTTCGTGGACTGGCTCAAAGACGCAGGTCAAACAATTTGGCAATGGCTGCCAGTGAACCCCATCGGCCCCGGAAATTCCCCGTACCAAAGCGTCTCGGCCTTTGCCGGCAGCCCGCTGATGATTGCGCTGGAGGGCTTGGTCGCGAATGCGTGGCTGGCCGCACCGTCGCTGCCCAAGGACGGCTTTAGCGCCAGTAAGGTCGACTTCGGCAGCGTGGTGGACTGGCGCAATGCGCAGTTACGCAGCGCCTACGCGGGCTTTAAAACCAAGAACGCGAAAACCGAGCACGACGCCCTGGCCCAGTGGGCCGCGGGCGAAGCCTATTGGCTGGACGACTACGCGCTTTTTATGGCGCTGGAAACCGCGCACGGCGGCATGCCGTGGTGGACGTGGGATGCCCCCCTTCGCGACCGCGACGCAAGAGCACTGGCCGACGCGCGCCGCACCCATGCGGATGAAATCGCCTATTGGTGCTTCGTGCAGTGGTGCTTCGACACCCAAGCGGCGGCGCTGAAGCGCTACGCCAACGAGCGCGGCGTTGCAGTGATGGGCGACCTGCCCATCTACATCGCGCACCACAGCGCCGACTGCTGGGCCCGTCCCGACCTCTACGTCTTGGATGGCGAAGGCCAGCCCACTGTCGTCGCCGGATGCCCGCCCGATGCGATGGCGCCGACCGGCCAGCGCTGGGGCAATCCGATCTACCGCTGGGACCACATGGCCGCGGAAGACTTTGCGTGGTGGAGCGACCGCGTGCGTCGCGCGCTGGGCTTGGCTGACGTGTTCCGCATCGACCACTTCCGCGGCTTCGCGGGCTACTACGAGATTCCCGCCAGCAGCCCCACCGCCGAAGAAGGCGAATGGGTCACTGGCCCCGGCAAGGCGCTTTTCGACGCCATTGAACGCGCGCTGGGGCCGCTGCCCATCGTGGCGGAAGACCTCGGCCTGATAACGCCAGACGTCATCGCTTTACGCGACGACTGCGGCTTTCCCGGCATGAAGATTTTGCAGTTTGGTTTCGGCACCGACGCCCGCGACGAGTTTCTGCCGCACCACTGGAATCGTGCCTGTGTGGCCTACACCGGCACGCATGACAACGACACCGTTCACGGCTGGTGGAACGCCGCGACGCCGCACGAGCGTCAGTTCGCCGGCAGCTATTTGCCCGCCACGAGCGACGACATTCACTGGGCGATGATTCGCGCCTGCAGTAATTCCGTCGCGAACTTCGCCATCTTTCCGCTGCAAGACGTGCTGGGTCTCGACGCAGTCCACCGCATGAACGTCCCCGGCACCGTCGGCGAGCACAACTGGACCTGGCGCTTCACGTGGCCGATGGTCGGCCCCGAACACACCCGCGTCTTAGGACTGATTACGGCCGGCTGCGGTCGCGGGCCTTGGGCGCTCAGCGGAGTCAGTTAAGCTGCGACGCAGGACGTTACGTCACCCCTTCGCAGCAGGAGACTATCAGCATGAATCGACTAATCGATCAATGGCTGCATCCCTTAGCGCTCGCCGGAGCCATCTGCCTGTTTCTC
>JBBQIA010000076.1:0-7741 GCA_038324485.1 Lysobacterales bacterium | reverse complement strand
GCGCGGCGAGTCGAGCGACGCCACCGCCGCATGCAGGGCCGGAAACAGCGCCAGACCATCGCGCAAGGTCGACAGATCACGGGGCCGGGCCGAGCGCAGCGCAACGCGCGAAAGGATGCGCTCCAAGTCGCCCATGCGTCGCATGGCCTCGCGCACGGCGTCGGTCGCGCCGGAGTCGCGCAGGCTGCGCACCGCGTGATGGCGTTCGGTCACCACCGTCGGTTGCCGAAGCGGGCGATGCAGCCAGCGGCGCAGCAGCCGGCCTCCCATTGGCGAAATGGTGCTGTCGACGACACCCAGCAGCGTGTGCGCGCTATTGCCGTCCACCCGCGAATCGAGTTCGAGGTGTCGGCGCGTCGCTGCGTTCAGCGCGATGGCGTCTTCGGAGGGCTCAATGGCGATGCCAGACAGATGCGGCAATTGCTGCTTCTGCGTTTCCTCGACGTAGCCGAGCAGGGCGCCAGCCGCGGCGGTCGCCAAGGGGCGATCCTCCAGCCCGAACGAGCCCAAGTCATGAAGTCCGAAAAACCGCAGCAGGCCGCGTCGCGCGCTTTCGGTGTCGAACAGCCAAGGCGCGCGACGACGCACTCCGGTCAGGCTCATAACCGCCTCGGGCCAGCCGTCTTCATCGGGGACCAGCAGCTCGGCCGGGGCAAGCCGCGCTAGCTCCGCCATCAGCGCGTCCTCGTCGGCCACTTCGCAGGCCAAAAAACGCCCGCCGGCCAAGTCGGCCCAAGCCAGACCGAAGCCCGCCGCCTTCGCGCCGCTGCCGCGAACGACGGCCATCAACAGGGTGTCGCGACGCTCTTGAAGCAGCGCGTCATCGGTCACCGTGCCCGGCGTGACGATGCGCACCACTTTCCGTTCGACCAAGCCCTTGGACAGAGCCGGGTCGCCGATTTGCTCGCACACCGCGACCGATTCGCCCAGCGCCACCAGCCGAGCCAGATAGCCTTCGTAGGCATGCACCGGCACGCCGGCCATCGGGATCGGCTGGCCGGCCGACTGGCCGCGCTGGGTCAGGGTGATGTCGAGCAGTCGCGCCGCCTTGCGGGCATCGTCAAAGAACAGCTCGTAAAAATCGCCCATCCGAAAGAACATCAGCAGGTCCGGATGCTCCGCCTTGGCGGCGAAGAACTGCTTCATCAGCGGGGTGTGCTGCGGGGCGTCGGCGGCCATGCGTTGGTCGGGGATGCCGAAGGGCGAAAGGCCGGCTAGTCTACCGACATGCCGACCCTCACTCCCCCAGATGATGTCGCCCTCGAGGCGATGGCCCGCCACTTCGCCGACACGCTCATCGCGCATCGGTTGGCCGTGTGTACCGCCGAAAGCTGCACGGGCGGCTGGATCGCCAAGACCCTGACAGACCTGGCCGGCAGTTCGGCATGGTTTGACTGCGGCATGGTGGCCTACAGCTATGAGGCCAAGCAGGCGCTGCTCGGCGTGCGGCCGCAGACGCTGGAAAAAGAGGGCGCCGTCAGCCGCGAAACCGTCATCGAGATGGTCTCCGGCGCCTTGGTCACTTCCGCCGCCACGCTGGCTGTGGCCGTCACCGGCATTGCCGGCCCCGGCGGCGGCACGCCAGACAAGCCGGTCGGGACCGTCTGGATTGGCTGGAAGCGGCGCGGCGGGTACCCGGAAGCGGAAGTCTTCCACTTTGACGGCGACCGCGAGGCGGTGCGTCGACAAACGGTGGCCGCGGCGCTAGCCGGACTTCAGCAACTCGCCGAGCAATAAACGGCTTGCGGGGCAGGGTGGTTAGTAGTAATACTACCCACATGCCGCTCACCGACACCCAAACCGCCATCCTTGAACTCATCGCCGACCGCATTGAGTCCGAAGGCATGCCCCCGTCGCAGACGGAAATCGCGCGGGCCTTCGGCTTCAAGAGCGTGCGCGCTGCCCAGTACCACCTCGAAGCCCTCGAGGCCGCCGGCGCCATCGAGCGCCTGCCCGGCAAAGCGCGTGGCTTGAGGGTTTTGCAGGCGCCCGCGAGAGCGCAGGCGGCGCTGGCGCTGTCCGCAGCGGTCGATGACGACGCCGTGCGGCTTCCCGTTCTGGGTCGCGTGGCGGCGGGCCTGCCGATCGGCGCTGGCAATGATGACCCGGCGGGGGAGTCCACGGTGGTGCTCGACCGCCACGTGTTTCACCCCACGCCCGACTACCTGCTTCGCGTGCAGGGCGACTCCATGCGCGATGAGGCCATTCTTGACGGCGACCTGATCGGCGTTCGCCGCAGCGCCGACGCCCGTCACGGCCAAGTGGTGATCGCGCGGGTGGACGGAGAAATCACCGTCAAGGTGCTTCACTTCGGTGGAGATGGTCTGCGGCTGATGCCGCGTAATCCCGAACATGCGCCGATCACCGTCAGCGAAGACCAAGACTTTGCCATTGAAGGTCTGTTTTGCGGCTTATTGAGGCCCTCGCGATGAGCCCTTCATACGCCCCACGGCGGTACTTTCTGACCCTTTCGCAAGCCGACTGCTGCTGCCCCACATCGGCGCGATCAGCGAAGTTGAAGGGGCGTTTCGCACCGGTCTCAGTCCGTGCGATCCGCCCTTGCCACACTCCTCTCCACACCCTCTGAACCGAGACTCGACAATGACCGCAACGGACGAAAACAAGAAGCGCGCCCTGGCTGCCGCACTCACCCAAATCGAGCGCCAGTTCGGCAAGGGCACCGTGATGCGCATGGGCGACAAGAACATCGAGCCGACGGAATTCATTCCTACGGGCTCGCTGATGCTGGACATCGCTCTTGGCATTGGCGGCCTGCCGAAAGGCCGTGTCGTCGAGATCTTCGGGCCGGAGTCCTCCGGCAAGACCACGCTTACCCTGCAGGTCATCGCCGAGTGTCAGAAGGCGGGCGGCACCGCAGCCTTCATCGACGCCGAGCACGCCCTCGACCCGAATTACGCGCAGAAGCTGGGCGTCAATCTTGACGACTTGCTGATCAGCCAGCCGGATACCGGCGAGCAGGCGCTGGAAATTGCGGACATGCTCGTTCGCTCGAACTCCGTCGACGTCGTGGTGGTCGATTCCGTGGCCGCATTGACGCCGAGGGCGGAAATTGAGGGCGAAATGGGTGAGATGCAGGTCGGCCTGCAGGCGCGTCTGATGAGTCAGGCACTGCGTAAGCTCACCGGCAACATCAAGCGCAGCAACTGCATGGTGATTTTCATCAACCAGTTGCGCATGAAGATCGGCAACATGATGCCGGGCCAGAATCCTGAAACCACCACCGGCGGCAACGCGCTGAAGTTCTACGCCTCGGTGCGCCTCGACATCCGCCGCATTGGCGCGGTCAAGAAGGGCGACGACATCATCGGCAACCAGACCAAGATCAAGGTCGTGAAGAACAAGCTGGCGCCGCCCTTTAAGCAGATCGTCACCGAAATCCTCTATGGCGAAGGCATCAGCCGCGAGGGCGAACTGATCGACATGGGCGTGGATGCCAAGCTCGTCGAGAAATCCGGCGCTTGGTACAGCTACGGCACCGATCGAATCGGGCAGGGCAAGGAAAACGCCCGCCAGTGGCTGAAGGACAACCCGAAGCAGTCGGCTGACCTTGAAGCCAAGCTGCGCGAGCTCTACGTGCCGGTCGACAGCCGCCGCGAAGCCGCCGCTGAGGATCTGGCCGACGCGTGACGGATCGGGCGCCATCAGGCCGAAAGCCGGCCTCGACCTACCAGCGGGCCTTGGGCCTGCTGGTTCGTCGAGAGCACTCCGCGCTGGAAGTGAAGCGCAAGCTGGTGGCGAAAGGTCTGGAGGCGCAAGAGCTGGATGAGGCCCTTGAGACCTTGCAGCGGCAGGGTTTTCGGGACGATCGTCGCTATGCCTTGGCCTTGCTGCGAAGCCGAGCCTCGGCCGGTCACGGCCCGGTTCGCGTCCGGGCCGAGCTTCGCAATAACGGTGTTCCTGCGTCTGATGTCGAGGCAGCGTTTGAAGCCGCTGAGGCCGACGGACTCGATTGGGCCGCCGTAGCGCAGGGCGTCGGCGCGCGCTTTCTGCCTGGACTTCGAGAGAGTTCGGGCCCCGAGAGTTTTAAGAAGCGCAATAAGGCCCTGAATTTCTTACTTCGCCGCGGGTTCCCGCAAGACCTTGCGCGCCAGGCCTTGGCGATGCGCGAGGACGTGGACGCCGACGACTGACCCTGTTGCCCGGGCCCTGATACGCTTGAAGGCTGATTTTTCGTCTTCCATGTTGTGGTGACGCGGCGCCCGCCGCGCCCCGACCCGCCATCAGGTTCCGCATGAAAACCAGCGCCGACATCCGCCGCGAATTCCTCGAATTCTTCCGCTCGAAAGGCCACACGATTGTTCCGTCCGGGCCGCTCGTGCCGGGCAATGACGCCACCCTGTTGTTCACCAACGCGGGCATAGTGCAGTTCAAGGACGTGTTCCTCGGTGGCGACAGGCGCTCGTACAAGCGCGCGACCTCCTCGCAGCGCTGCGTGCGCGCCGGTGGCAAGCACAATGACCTCGATCAGGTCGGCTACACCGCTCGCCACCACACCTTTTTCGAAATGCTGGGCAATTTCAGCTTCGGCGATTACTTCAAGAAAGAAGCCATTACTTGGGCGTGGGAGCTACTGACCGACGTCTGGAAGCTACCTAAAGAGCGCCTACTCGTCACGATTTATCACACCGACGACGAAGCCTTCGAAATTTGGAATACCGTCGTCGGCCTGCCGGCCGATCGGATCATTCGCATCGGCGACAACAAGGGCGGGCCCTTCGCGTCCGACAACTTCTGGCAGATGGCCGACACCGGCCCCTGCGGTCCCTGTTCTGAAATTTTCTACGATCACGGTCCGCACATTGCCGGTGGGCCGCCCGGCTCGCCGGACGAAGATGGCGACCGTTTCATCGAAATCTGGAACAACGTGTTTATGCAGTTCGACCGTCAGGCCGACGGCAGCCTGCTGCCCTTGCCTGCGCCCTGCGTGGACACCGGCATGGGCTTGGAGCGTCTTGCCGCGGTGCTACAGCACGTTCATAGCAATTACGAAATTGACCTGTTCCAACACCTTATCAAGGCGGCGGCCGCGCTGACCGGCACCGGTGACGTCGAGAACAAGTCGCTACGAGTCATCGCCGACCACATCCGTGCCGCCAGCTTCCTGATCGTCGACGGCGTGCTTCCCTCGAACGAAGGCCGTGGCTACGTGCTGCGCCGCGTGATCCGTCGCGCGGTCCGTCATTTGTGGAAGCTCGGCGCTTTGAAGCCCGAGGGTGTGTTCTGGCGCATGGTCGCGCCGCTCGTCGAGCAGATGGGCGCAGCCTATCCCGAACTCGCGGCCCAGCAGTCCACCGTTGAAGCGGCCTTGAAGTCGGAAGAGGCGGCGTTCGCCCAAACACTTGATGCCGGCATGCAACGCCTCGACGGCTATTTGGCGAAGGCTGGCGAATCGCTCGATGGCGAGGCGCTGTTTTTGTTGCACGACACCTACGGCTGCCCGCCCGATTTGATTTTGGACATCCTTCGCGAGCGGTCGTTGCCGGCCGCGGCCAACGCGATGCCGGTCTACGAGCAGCGCATGAACGAGCAGCGCGAGCGCGCTCGAGCCGCCGGTAAGTTCGGTGGTGGCATCGCGCTACCGGCCGAACTCATCGCCAGGCTTAGCCCCACCGTTTTTCTTGGCTACGAGGCTTTGGAATCCGAAGCCTGTCGCGTAGTCGGCCTGCTGCGCGCCGGTAAGCCGGTTGAGCGACTGGCCGCGGGCGAGGAGGGCATCGTCCTGCTCGATCGCACTCCTTTTTATGCCGAATCGGGCGGACAAGCCGGCGACGCCGGTCGTTTGTTGGATGCTCGTCACGACGCGTTCGACGTCAGCGATACGGTGAAGCTCGCCGGGCAGTTTCATGCTCACGTTGGTCGCGTCAGCGCGGGCGCTTTGGTGCTCGGTGACGTGGTCTCGGCGCGGGTGGAGGCTGAGCGTCGGCAAGACATTGTGCTGAATCATTCGGCGACGCATCTGCTACATGCTGCCCTGCGCAAAGTGCTCGGCGAGCATGTGACGCAGAAGGGTTCGCTGGTTGCGCCAGACCGCTTGCGCTTCGACTTCTCGCATTTCGCTGCCATGCCGGCTGAACAACTCAGCACGATCGAAACGATGGTGAATGCGGAAATTCGCAGCAATGCCGAAGCTGAAGTGCACCACATGGACATGCAGGCCGCGCTCGATTTCGGCGCCATGGCGCTGTTCGGCGAAAAATATGGCGAGCGCGTGCGCGTCCTGAAGATGGGCGACTTCTCGACCGAGCTATGCGGCGGCACCCACGTGCACCGCACTGGCGACATCGGTCTGTTTAAGATCGTCTCTGAGGGCGGTGTAGCGGCGGGCATTCGACGCATCGAAGCCGTGACGGGTCGCGGCGCCTTGGCCGAAGTGGCGGCGCAAGAAGCGCTGCTCTCACAGGCCGCGGATCTGGTCGGCGCTCGCTCCGGCGACCTTGTCGAAAAAGTGCGCGGCTTGCTGGATCGACAGAAGAAACTCGAGCGCGAAATTGAGTCGTTCAAAGCGAAGGCAGCAGCCGGCGCAAGCGCCGATCTGGCCTCGCAGGCGGTCGACGTCGGCGGCATCAAGGTGGTCGCGGCACGACTTGATGGTTTCGACGCGAAAGGCCTGCGCGATGCGCTCGACGGCCTAAAGCAGAAGCTGGGCGATACCGTCGTCATTCTTGCTGCGGCGAACGAGGGAAAAGCGAGCCTTATCGCCGGCAGTCATGGCGCCGCATTGGCGAAGATTAAGGCCGGTGAATTGCTGAGCCACGTGGCCTCGCAGGTCGGTGGCAAGGGCGGCGGCCGTCCCGACATGGCCCAGGGCGGCGGAGAGGACGGTGACGCCCTTGTCGCGGCGTTGGCGGCCGTTCCGGCCTGGATTGCGGCAAAGCTTTCGACGTAAGCGAGGGGCTTACGAGGCCCTTGCGGCGGGGTTTTCGTTGATTGTGAAGCCCGTCACGCCTACTATCTATGCGGTGGTAATGGCCAATCAGGCTGCGGAGGGCGAGGAGGCTCCCGCGGTCCGGTGTAGGAAGAACTCCGGACAAGGTGAAGGCATATGTTGATTTTAACTAGGCGGGTCGGTGAGACCCTGATGATCGGAGACTCGGTGACCGTCACGGTCCTCGGTGTCAAAGGCAATCAGGTTCGTATCGGCATCACTGCCCCGAAAGAGGTTGCGGTGCATCGCGAAGAAATTTTCCAGCGTATCCAGCGGGACGAGGCGGGTAAGTCGCCGTTGTTAGACAAAGAACATTTGCCGGACGACGTGTAAGCCGCTACTCTTTGCGCCCGCTCGCTGGTTGGGCGGGATTTACGGAGTGATGCCCGAGAGGCTGAAGGGGCTCCCCTGCTAAGGGAGTATAGGGTCAAAAGCTCTATCGAGGGTTCGAATCCCTCTCACTCCGCCACGTCTATGCCGCCTTCAAGGCGGCATCTTCGTTTAGTGGGTTTGATGACTTGAGTGGTGCGATCAGCAACACTCAGCGGTCTTCAAAAAGTGGCATCGGGGTCTTGACGGTTTCCCGAACCCGCTTCATACTTTCTTTTCTGCGCGCCCGTAGCTCAGTTGGATAGAGCACCAGGCTACGAACTTGGGGGTCGGAGGTTCGAATCCTTCCGGGCGCGCCACCGATCGAAAAAGGTGCTTCGGCACCTTTTTTGTTCGGGGTATAGCTCAGCCTGGTAGAGCGCCAGCTTTGGGAGCTGGATGTCGTGGGTTCGAATCCCTCTGCCC
>JBBQIA010000075.1:0-7995 GCA_038324485.1 Lysobacterales bacterium | reverse complement strand
TTCGTGTCCCAGCACCAAGCGAAATCCCGGCACGCCGCCATCCCGCTGCATCAAAAACAGCGCGAACTCGTGCAGCAAACGCCGCAGCGGAAACAGCAGCACCGTGTGGTTGCCAATGCCTTGGTCGAAATCGAGCCGTGCTGCATATCGCGCAGGCGGAACATACAGCGGCAACGGGTCGGGCGCGGCCCCCACCAGACGATCAAGACGATCCAGCAAGGCTGGCCCCACGCGGCGGGCCAAGGCCGCGCGCGGCAGGGCCAGCACGTCGCCCAAACGTTTGAAGCCGCTGCGCTCCAGCACTCGATACGCGTCATCGGCCAAGCCCACCAAGCCCAGCGGCAGTCGCGCCAGCAGGCGATGGCACTGCTCGGGCGTGGCCAAGGCCAAGCCGTCGTGGGCTACGGCCAAGCAGCGCGCCGCCAGCGGCGTGGGCGCGCAGGCGATCCGCACCGCGATGCCGCAGTCGGCCAGTTCGGCACGCAGCCGCGACTGCCAGCGCGGCCACGGACCAAACAGTCCCAGCGAGCGGCCCGCTTCGAACAACACAGTGTCGCCTTCGCGCAGGCTCACTTCCGCGCTGAAGCCATAGGCGTAGCCGGCCAACCATTCGCGCAGCGCGGCGTCACGTGCGGGGCGGTGCGGCGACAGTGCAAGAGTCGGACACAGCAGCTGGGCTTTGGTGACGGCCTGCCCTTCGACTACGCCTGCAGCGCGAGCGGCCGGGCTAGCCGCATGAATGCGGCGCTGCTGCGGGCCGTCGGTGAGCGCCCAAGGTGGATCGACGGAATCACCCATCCCTGCATCGGTGACCACACCCGACGTGCTCAGCGCCGGACGGCGTTGCCGCGCTTCAGCATCCAGCGCCAGCTGCGGCAAGTGCAGAGCGCACCACCACGGGCCGGTTGGACGAAATGACGCAGGCAGGTCCATGGGTGCGTGCGGCCTTCAGTGCACAAGACGCAGGCGCGGCGCGGGCACGGCATTCGCGCCCGTCGCGTCCAGCGGCGCAGCGGCGGCCAAGGCCACCGGCCCCTGCGGCACGGCACCGCCGCGGCACTTGTGCAGACGCACGCGCTCGCCAGCCATCGGCTCCAGCCGCAGGGCCGCCGGCGAAGGCTGATCCAAGACGCGAAGCGGGCGGAACGCGAAGCCCAAGGCATCGCCCTGCTCGGCCGCCACTGCCAGCCGCCGCAGGCTGCGGTCGTTGGCCGACCACGGCCAGCACAGCACGGCGCCGCAGGCGCCAGAGCGCAGGGCCTGCTCGGCGGCCCAGAGCGCGTCGCGGCCTTCGGCACGCACCACCCGCAGGCGAGCCAGATCAATGCCGGCCGCCGCCAAGGCCGGGGCATACGGCAGGTACGGCGGCGCCACCATCAGCAGGTCCCGGCCCTGACGGGTCAGGCGGGCCAAGGTGGGCAGCAGCAGGCGCAGTTCGCCCAAGCCATCGGCCGTCAGCAGCAGCTCGGACAGGGCCGCACGGGGCCAGCCCCCGCCGGGAAGCACGGCGTCCAGCCCGGCATGGCCAGTGGCTTCACCGGGGCGGCCCAGCGCACGGCCCGAGCCCGTCCAAAGGCGGCGCTCGTGGAACAGGGCATCAAGAGAACTGGCAAGAACAGACATGGGCAGGCACCGATCCGGGGAGGCAAAGTACCACACAAAAATGTGGCCTTTGTGAGGCCGGAAATCCGGCCCATCGATTGCCTCATGCGGGCGTCTCACCGCCTGCGATGCGGTGAGTGCTGCCGAATAAATGGCCCGTTCCGCCCTCAGCCAGACTCAGCAAGCCCGCCATCTCTTCCTCATCAAACCCCGCCGCTCGGCGCGCTTCCAGATTGAAGGGCCCGCGCACGGCCTGCTTGGCATGCAGACGCACAAGACCGGCAAAGGTCGGCCACGGCCGCAGCCCCTCTTGCTCGCACAGCCAGCGAAACCAGTGGCTGCCAGCAGCCACGTGGGCCACCTCTTCGCGCAGAATCACTTCCAGCACGGCGATGCTTTCGGTGTCACCGATTTCGCGCAGTCGCTCGATTAAACCGGGCGTCACGTCGAGGCCGCGGGCCTCCAGCACGCGCGGCACCAAGGCCATGCGCGCCAGTGCGCGGTCGGCGGTTTTCTCGGCCATTTCCCACAGGCCGTTGTGCGCGTCGAAGTCGCCATAGGCGAAGCCCAACTCAGCCAAGCGCGCGGTAAGCAGGCCGAAGTGCCGCGCCTCGTCGTCGGCGGTGCGCACAAAATCTTCGGCAAATTGCGCCGGTAAATCGCGAAAGCGATACGCCGCGTCCCACGCCAAATCGACCGCATTCAATTCGATGTGGGCGATGGCGTGCAGAAAGGCCGCACGGCCCTTGGCACTGCCCAAGCCGCGCTTCGGCAAATGCTTGGGGTGCACCAACTGCGGGCGAGCCGGACGTCCGGGAGAGCGAATGGCCTCGGGCGGTGGCGCGGCTGGGTCGGGCTGCAGCGCGCCCTCAAAAAACAGCGCGGCATAGGCGCGAGTTTTCGCGCATTTCTCGACGGGGTCGGCGGTGGCAAGGCAATCGGCCGCGGCGGCATAAAGACACCGCGGCTCGTTGGCGCTAAGGGTCACGATGCCGATACCGAATCAGCCGCGCGCGGTCTTGGCCGCGTCGTTGCGAACGCCCTGTAGACGCGTGAAGTAGCCGTCGTCCACGGCGGTGACGTATTCGCCCGAGAAGCACGAGGAATCAAAACCGCTGATGCGGTTCTTAGGGCCCGACACGGCCTCTTCTAAATCCGCCAAGTCTTGATAGATCAGCCAGTCGCAGCCCAGATGCTTCTGGATTTCTTCCTCGCTGCGGCCGTAGGCCACCAGCTCTTCAGCGGCCGGCATGTCGATGCCGTAAATATTCGGATGCCGAACGGGCGGCGCGGCCGAGGCCAGATACACCTTCTTCGCCCCCGCATCGCGGGCCATTTGCACGATCTGCTGGCTGGTGGTGCCGCGCACGATGGAGTCATCCACCAGCAGCACGTTGCGACCGCGGAACTCGAGCGGAATCGGATTGAGCTTACGGCGCACCGACTTCGCCCGAAGGGTTTGCCCGGGCATGATGAAGGTGCGGCCGACGTAGCGATTCTTGACGAAACCCTCGCGGTATTTCACGCCGATCAGGTTGGCGAGTTCCAAGGCCGCATCGCGCGAGGAATCGGGAATCGGAATCACCGTATCGATGTCGTGATCGGGCCGCAGGCGCAAAATTTTCTCGCCGAGCTTCTGACCCATGCGCATGCGCGCTTTGTGCACCGAGACGTTGTCGATCATCGAATCGGGGCGAGCGAAATACACGAACTCGAAGATACAGGGCGCGAAGCGGCCGGGCTCGGCCACCACTTCAGCGTGCAGCTGGCCGTCGTCGGTCACCACCACGGCTTCACCGGGCTTGACGTCGCGCAGCAGCTTGAAGCCCAGCAGGTCGAGCGCCACCGACTCCGAGGCCACGGCGTACTCGTCGCCCTCAGGCGTTTCGCGCTTGCCGAGCACCAGCGGGCGAATGCCGTTCGGGTCGCGGAAGGCCACCAGGCCTAAGCCCAACACCAGCGATACGATGGCGTAGCCGCCTTTGACGCGTCGATGCACCGCGCCGACGGCGGCAATCGCCGAGGCCGGCGACAGCCCACCGCGCTCGCCCAACTCATGCGCCAGCACGTGCAGCAGCACTTCGGAATCGGAATCGGTGTTGACGTGGCGGCGGTCCTGCGCGAACACCTCGCGGCGCAGGGCCTCGGTGTTGATGAGGTTGCCGTTGTGCGCCAGGGCGATGCCCCAGGGCGAGCCGGTATAGAAGGGCTGCGCCTCATCGGAGCCCGCCGAGCCCGCGGTGGGATAGCGGCAGTGACCGATACCGGCGCGGCCGGTGAGTTCGCGCACGCCGTCGTCAGCGAACACGTCGCTCACCAAACCGGTGCCCTTGTGCATGCGGAAGCGCGAGCCGTCGACGGTGGCGATGCCCGCGGCGTCCTGGCCTCGATGCTGCAAAACCGTCAGACCGTCGTACAGCCGTGCCGCGACGTCGCTACGGCCGACGATGCCAATGATTCCGCACATTCAGTTGGGCTCCGGGGGAGAACGTTGTACGTCGGCAGGATCAAGCGGCGCTTGGCCGTTGATGAGTGCGGAGTCGCCGACAGAGGCTGGCGCAGCGCTGGGCGCTGGCGTTGCGGTGGGCAGGCTGAAGTGGCCCTGCGTGACCAAACCCGCCCATTGCGCGGCTTGGGCGAGATCAAGATCGATGTTCGGCAGCACAGAGGCTTGGCCTGCGGGCGCGGCGTCATTGCTGCCCGCGCCGAAACCCGATGCCTGAGCGGCTTGTGCCGCTTGCGCGCCCATCGCCGGCAGTGCGTTCAAAGCCGGCCGGGCGAAGGCAACCAGTTCTGAGGTGTCGGGCAGCTGCGCCACGATCCAGCTGCTGGGGCCGGTGAACAGCGGCATCAGGCTGGCTTCGCGCCAGAGCACGCTGCGCGACCACGGCGTAAACGAAATCAGCAGCACGCCAGCCAAAACGATGGCGTAGCCGCGCGCCGCACCAAACCCGAAACCCAGCGCGCGGTCGGTGCCCGACAGACCCGCGCCATGCAGCAGCGCGCGCAGCAGCCAGATCAGCAGATTGCCGATGATGACCACCAGCGCAAACATGGCGCCGTAGCCCGCCAGCGATCGCAGCAGGGGTGTGGCGATGCCGGTGAATTGCTCACCCAGCACGTCACCAAAAGCCACCGTAAGCCACAGCGCGGCCACCCACACCAGCAGGGATAGCACCTCGGTCAACATGCCGCGGATGGCGCCCAGCAGGGCCGACAGCCCAATGACCACAAGGATCAGGGTGTCGAGTTCGTTCACGGATGCGGTACGACGATGCCCGACACGCCGAGCTTGCCGGCGGCGTCGGTCTGCAGACGTTCGGCGGCGCTGCGATCGGCCATCGGGCCCAGACGCACGCGCCAGAGCACGCCATTGGCGGTGGGCACGCGCTGCTCGAAGGCGGAAAAGCCGGCCGCTTTGGCGCGAGTCACTAAGGCCTGCGCATCGGACTCGCTGGAAAACGCACCGAGCTGCACGGCGAAACCGCTGCCCGACACGCTGGCGCGCGGCGCAACTTCGGCTGCCCGGGGCGCGGTGCTGGCGCTGCGAACGGGCGCTTCGGCATTGCTCGTTGCCACGGCCGCCGAACCGGAAATGGCGGCGGTGCGGACGCGGGCAGCTTCAGCAGCCGCGCGATCGGCGAACGGACCGACCTTCACTCGGGTGCCCGGCTGACCGTTGATCTGGACCGTCTCCGTGTAAGCCGGCAGGCCGGAGGACTTCAGGCGCGCCACCAGCGCATCGGCGTTGGTGCGATTGCCGAAGCTGCCGGCGGTGACCTCGTAATCGCCCGCGGCGACGGCGGCCGGCGGGGGCGGCGGGGCGGGAGCAGGCGTCGGGGTCACAACGGGAGTCGGAGTGGGCGTCGACACCGCAACCGGCGCAGGCGGCGTTTCAGCGGGCGCCGGACTCGGCGTCGCGGCCACGGGCATCGGCAAGCCCGTCGCGGCATCCACCGCCACGGCCGTCGTGCTCTCGAGCGCATCGACGCGCGGTGCCGTACCCGCGGCAGCGTCCACCGTGGCTAATGCATTGGGGTCGGCCGGGTCGGCGGCGATCACGCCATCGACGCTGGGCGTCGGCGTGGCCACCGGCGGGCCCATCGAAATCTCACGGGTGATGAAGTCGCCATCCGGCGCCTCGGGCACCTCGACACCGAGGTTCGCCGCATCAGGCGCGCCTTTGGTTTCCGGCCCGATCACGATCATCGGGACAAAAATGACGGCGAGTGCGCCCAACACCAGCGCACCGATCAATCGTTGCTTGACCTTGACGTCCATCGGAAACCCGCGAGTAAGGGAGGCGGAATTATAGGCCTTCGCCCTGCCCGACCCCAGCGGTCGGCGCGAACGGGGTTCAGCCGGGGCGGCCGGCCAGCGCCGCCACCGTATGGAAACTGCCAAACACCAGCACCCGGCCTTCGGGCCCCGCCGCCTGACGGGCGGCCTGCAGAGCCGCGCCCAAGCTGGCATGGGACTGCACCTGGACTACCCCGCCGACGCGAACGCGCGCTTCGAGTTCATCCACCGCCAAGCCACGCGGGCCGGCATCGGTGATCGGCCCGAGATGCCATTCGGCAATCGCCGCGCACATCGGCGCGACGACGCCTTCGATGTCTTTGTCGCCCAGCGCGGCAAACACGGCCACGGTGGGCTTTGGGTTCAGCGCCAGCCACGCCGCCAGCTGTCGCGCGCCCTGCGGGTTGTGGGCGACGTCCAGCACGACGTCCGGAGCCTCGGCCACGCGCTGCAGACGGCCCGGCACGCGAGCCTCGGCCACGCCGCGCGAATATGCCTCCCTAGGAATGGGCAATTGCGATGCGCGCAAGGCCGCCACGGCCGCCGCCGCGTTGTCCACCTGCACCGGCGCGGCCAGCGCGGGGTACGGCAGCGTCATTTGAAAGCCCGGCTCGCGCCACACCCAATGATCGGCCAAGCGATCGACGAGGTAATCGCTGTGGCCACGAATGGCGAAGGCGCCCAGCGCATACGCCCGTTGCAGCACGCTGCTGGGCGGGTCTTTTTCGCCGAGCACGCAGGGCTTTCCGGCGCGCAGAATGCCGGCCTTTTCCGCGCCGATGCTTTCGCGATCGGGGCCGAGGTACTCCATGTGATCAAGATCGATGGTGGTGATGATCGCCACGTCGGCATCCACCACATTGGTCGCGTCTAAACGACCGCCTAGACCCACTTCCAAAATGCAGACGTCTAAATCGGCGCGCTGAAACAGATCAAACGCAGCCAGCGTGGCGTACTCGAAATAAGTGATCGGCGTGTCGCCACGCGCCGCATCGATGCGCTCGAAGGCCGAGACAATGTCGGCGTCATCGGCGTCCACGCCGTCGATCTGAATGCGCTCGTTGAAGCGCCACAAATGCGGCGAGGTGTAGGTGCCCACGCGCAAACCGGCAGCGCGAACGATGGCGTCCAAAAACCCCACGGTGCTGCCCTTGCCATTGGTGCCGCCGACGGTGATAACGCAGGGCGCAGGCTTCGTCAGCCCCATCGCGGCGGCCACATGGCGAACGCGATCGAGGCCCATGGCGATGGCCTGCGGGTGCTGCTGCTGGATGCGAATCAACCAGTCGGAAAGCGGAAGCGGCATGGGTTCACGGACGAGGCGCGGGCGGCCATTATCGCCGTTCGGCCCTCCGTCTACGCTGCCCATCGAGCCCTGCATGCCCGCGAACGCCCCGCCCCTGATCCTCGGCTCGATGCGCTTCGGCGATTGGGGCGCGCGCATGAGCCCTCTGCAAGTCGCCGAATTACTCGACGCCGCGCTGGACCTTGGCATCGACACGATTGATCTGGCCGACATCTACGGCGGCCACAGCACCAATGCCTTGGTGGGCGCGGCGCTGGCGCTTCGGTCCAGCCTGCGGCCGCGCCTTCACCTGCTGGCCAAAGTCGGCATTGTGATGGCGGATAGCCCCGGCAACGCCCGCCGCGTGCAGCACTACGATCTGTCGCCGGCGCATCTGACGCACTCGCTCGACGCGACGCTGACGGCGCTAGGCGTCGAGACGATCGACACCCTGATGCTGCATCGCTTCGACCCACGCTTGGATGCCGATGCCGTGACCGCATGGTCTGCAGCGGAACACGAGCGCGGCCGCGTGGGCGCTTTCGGGGTATCGAATTTCCCCGCTGCGGCGCTGGCGCTGTTTAACGGTCGTCTGGCGCTTTGCGCGCATCAAATCGAGCTCAGCGCAGCCGCCTCGCAGGCCGTGGACGACGGCACGCACGCGGCCAGTCGCGCGTGCGGCGCTGAAGTGCAGGCCTGGTCGCCTCTCGGCGGCGGCAGCCTGCTGGCCGACGACGAACGTGGCCGCGAACTGGATGCCTTGGCTCACGACTTTGGGCTCGACCGCGCCAGCCTGCTGCTGCGCTGGG
>JBBQIA010000074.1:0-8002 GCA_038324485.1 Lysobacterales bacterium | reverse complement strand
TGCCGGCCCTGACAGCTGTGACGACGCCTTGGCCTGCAAGAGGGGGGTTGCGCCTTGTTCTTGCACCCTCATCCAGCACGAACACCGCCACTGTCTGCGCCAGGCTTTGTGCCTGTTCTTCCATGCTGCGTGCAGCGGCGGTGGCTTCTTCCACGAGGGCGGCGTTCTGCTGGGTCGCCTCGTCCATGTGGGTGATGGTCTGGTTGACCTGCTCGATGCCCGAGCTCTGCTCGGCCGAGGCCGCGCTGATCTCGGCCATGATGTCAGTCACGCGCTTCACCGAGCCGACGATCTCGGCCATGGTGCTGCCCGCCTGATTAACGAGGTTCGAGCCCTCGCCCACCTTGTCGACCGACTGCTCGATCAGCTCTTTAATTTCTTTCGCGGCCTGCGCCGAACGCTGGGCTAGGCTGCGCACTTCCGAGGCCACCACGGCAAAGCCGCGACCCTGCTCGCCGGCACGCGCGGCTTCCACCGCCGCGTTCAGCGCCAAGATGTTGGTCTGGAAGGCAATGCCGTCGATGGTGCTGATGATGTCGGCGACGCGCTTTGACGAGGTCTCGATTTCCTTCATGGTGATGACCACGCGGCCGACTACTTCGCCGCCCTGCTCGGCCACCGTGGCCGCACCGCTGGCGAGCTGATTGGCCTGGCGCGCCGAGTCGGCGTTCTGCTTCACCGTCGCGGTGAGCTCTTCCATCGATGCGGCGGTTTCTTCAAGGCTGGCCGCCTGCTGCTCGGTGCGCGCTGAGAGGTCTTGGTTGCCGGCGGCAATCTCCGAGGAAGCGGTGTTGATCTGCCCGGCGGCCTGCTGGATTTGCCCGATCAGCAGGCGCAGCTGGGTCACGCTGCCTTCGATGCTGTCGCGGATTTCAGCGAACTGACCCTCGTAGCTGCCGACCATGCGCGCCGTGAGGTCGCCCTCGGCGACAAGGCCCATCACGCGGCCAATTTCGGTCAGCGTAGTGCGGGTGCCGGAGTAGCCCGTGTTCAAAGCCTTCGCAAGCGTCAGGAAGAAACCCTGCTTGCCGGTCTCGGCGATGGACTGCGAGAAGTCGCCGCGGGTCGTGGCCTGCACGATCTGTTGCACTTCCGCTTCGACGGCGATTTCGTCTGTGCGATCACGCCAATCCACCAAAGTGCCGAGTCGCTCCCCCTGCTCATTGCGAATGGGCGTCGACGTCAGCTGGAAGGTGCGGCCGGCGAAGGCACGCTCGATCACCTTGCTGTCGTCCAGCGCGGCGAGCGCTTCGACCTCGAACTCGGCAATGCCGGTCAACTCGGTCAGCGAGGAGCCGACCAAGGCCTCGGCCACGAACGCCGGCTGACGCTCGGCAATCGCCGGCGCCATCGCTTCAAAGCGATCCTGCAGCGAGCCGTTGGCGTAAATAATCTGGCCGCCGCCATCGGCGATCAACACCGCCGCACTGGCGCTGTCCAACGCGTTCTTGATGCGCAGATTGGCTTCGGCCACCACGCGGTCGGCTTCGATGCGGCTATTTAAATCACCCTGCATCTTGCCCAAGGCCTTGAGCAAAGCGCCGATTTCATCGCTGCGCGAAGTGTCGATGCGGTTGTCGAGCTTGCCGCCCGCCACGGCGTTGGCGACGGTCACGGCCGAGTTGACGCCATTGGCAATGGCGCGAGCAATGAGCCACGCCAGCAGCAGAGCCAAGGCAATGCTGACAACAAGCACGCCAATAATCGTGTACTTCGCGGTCGTGTAAGTCGCTTCCGCGGCGGCTCGCGCTGCGGTCGAGCCGTCAAAGGTCTTCCCAACGATTGCTTGTACGGCGGCATTGGCCTCGTCGTACTTTCCGCGGTTATCGGCCAAAAACATGTCCAAGGCTTCGGTTTCAAAGCCCATCTCAAAGGCCGATGCCACCTCATCGGTGTTGACTTTGTAGGCCTCAAACGCCTCTTTCGCCGCCGTGTAGAGAGCGAACTCGTCGGGATGCTCTGCGTGACTCGTCAATCCATCGTCAAAGAATATCTGCAGGTCGTCTGCTGCGATCTGCGCGTCGTTTCTGGCAGACTCGCTGGCCGAGTCGCTGGTCTTTAACACCAAGGTAAAGTTTGCCAAGCGATAGCTGGACAAATTACCGCTGGCCGTCTGCGCAGCGGAGAGGTCGCCCATCCAGCGCTCGCTAATTTCCTTGGCGGAGGTGTTGAGGGATTCGATGCCTCGATAGGCACTGAAGGCAAGGACCAGCATCAGGGCAATGACGACACTAAACGACAACAGCAGCTTGGGGGCGATCTTCATGTTGCGAAACCAGTCCATGCGGAATCCTTCGACACTCAAACGAAAACCGCCGGCTCTGCTGAGCCGGCGGCGGGGTGATTATTTAACTTTCAAGTTACGCGGGCCGCGAACAACGATCTCGGGTCGCCCGTTCGATGTGCGAATTTCGCCGGTGACGCAGATCGTTTTTCCGGCGAGCTGCTCTGGCGGGGCGTCGAAGGCGCCGCGGTCGCGGCCCCAAATTCGGGCAGAAAACTTGTGCCCGGGAAAGTTGCCGCCCATAAACAGGAAGGTCGGCTGGCCTTCGCTGTTCTCGGCAAAGCGGGCGCCATCGACAATGCCGCAGACGGTGGCCTCCTTGCCGATGAACTCGCCGGCCTGCTCGACCGGCATCTCACCGCGAATGCGGTTGCCGCCAGCCTGGGCCAAAACAGTGGAAATGGATACCGCGACAAGCGCGGCTACGAAGATCGGTGTGGCAGCGGCACGAAGGCTCACGGTGCTCCCTCTCGTCGGTTGGGCCGGGCGGACGCCCGGCTGTTCAATGCATCGAGTGACCAATGTACGACGACAACGGCCGCCGAAACCAAGACTTCAACGCGAATTCACGATTCGCCTCGTTTCTCATCGTGGCACAGCGCAGCGACGGCGACGAGCGCCGACGCCGCGCTGCATGGCCCGATCAGGAGACTTTTAGGTTACGGGCGCCGCGCACGACGATCTCGGGGCGGTTGTTGGCGCGGCCGATTTCGCCGCTGACGCAGACGGTCTTGCCTACGAGCGCGGTCAGATCGCCGCCGAACTTGTCGCGATCGCGGCCCCAGATGCGTGCCGAGAAGGTGTGGTTCGGGAAAGCGCCGCCAATAAAGAGATAGGTGGGCTGGCCTTCGGCGTTTTCGGCGAAACGCGCCGTCTCGACCGCGCCGCACACGGTGGCCTCGCGGCCGATAAAGTCGCCGGCCTGAGCCGCGGGCACTTGGCCACGGATCGCTCCCGCGCCCGCCTGTGCTTCGGCGAAGCCGGTGGCAAGAAGGGCGGAGGCGGCAGTGAGAAGGAGTAGAGCGCGCATGACAGGGTCCTTTCGTTCAATGCGGCGGGCGCCGCGGGCAAGACCCTCATCTTGTTTGGTGCAATCCAGCAAGAAAAGGACGGCGATCGCATTTCGCGACGACCGCGGCTAGGCGCTTGTTCATTTCGTGACGCAGTCCGAGCCTTATGCTTGCCGCATGCCAGCTTCCCCCCGACTCGCCCTCCGCGCGGCGCTCATTGTCTTTGCCTTGTTTCTTGCTGGATGCGCCAGCCGAAACGGCCCCGATTTGGCGACCGTCTACGCGTCGGCCGCCAGCGCCACATCGCCGCCACCGGTGATCGTCATTCCGGGCCTGATGGGCACGACTCTCCGGGACGAGCAAACGGGGGAAGAGCTGTGGCCCGGCCCGCTGTCACGCATCGCCCTCGGCGACTACGCCCGCCTTGCTCGAATCGGGCCGTCATGGGAGCGCGGCGACGGCGTGGTGGCCGGGCCGATGATTCGCGAGATTGGGCGATACGACATCTATGGCGCCCTGTTGGGGACTTTGGAGGGCGCAGGCCGGTTTTCCCCCGGCGAGCCGGGGCAGTCCGCCAGCGCCAACGACCGACGCCGTTATTACACGCTGGCCTACGACTGGCGTCAGCCGAACATTGTTGCCGTGCGGCAATTGCATGCGCTGATCGACCAGCTTCGCCGAGATTTTGATCAACCCGATTTGCGCGTCGACATCATTGCCCACAGCAATGGCGGACTCGTTGCCAACTACTACTTGCGATACGGCCCGGAAGACGTGCTGGAGCAAGCTGATCCGCAGCCTTGGGCCGAAGGCGCAAAGCGCGTGCGCCGCGTGGCCATGCTGGGCACGCCAAACTTGGGCTCGGTGACCAGCTTACGCCGCCTGCTTGAGGGCTTTCGCTTTAGCTTGCGGACGTTCCCGGTCGAGGCGCTCGCCAGTTTCCCGACGGTGTTCGAGACCCTGCCCCACCCCGCCACCTCAGTGATCTTTGACCATCAGGGGAAGCCGGTGGCGATCGACCTCCACGACCCCCGCATTTGGCGGGATAACGAATGGTCGGTGTATTCGCCGGAAGCGAAGGCGCGCGTGCGGGAATCCTTGAGTGCGGGCGCTGTTGCTGCGCTGACGCAATCGGTCATCGAAGGGAATTTCGAGCGCCATCTGCGGCGGGGCAAACAATTTCAGCTGGCCTTGTCGCGGCCGTTTCCCACCCAAGGCCTGCGCATGGCGGCCTTCGGCGGCGACTGCGAGCCCACGCCGGCCGGCGCCGTGCTGGAAACCCGTAACGGCCGCGCGGTCTTGGCCTTCAAGCCGGGCGACGTGATGGAACCCGTGCCGGATGTGAACTACGCCGCGCTGATGAGCGCGCCTGGCGACGGCTTGGTGACCCGCGCCTCGCAGGACGCCGCAGCCGAAGGTTTTGTGCCGCTTCGGCAAAGTTTTTTCCTCTGCGAAAACCACGGCCGCCTGCTGGCGAACCGCGCGTTTCAAAACAATCTGCTGAACTTCCTGCTCGGGCCTTGACGCCCGACCGATAGACTGGGCCCATGACTTCGCCTCGCTCCCCCTTCGACGCCCTGAAACCCGCTGCCGGCCGAATGCTGGAAACGGCCTTAAATCGCGCCTTGGCCTTGGACGAGGACACGCGCGCAGGCCTCGCTTCCCTTGACGGCCAGCGTCTGCAGTTGCATTTGGATGCCCCGCCGCTGGCGATGGAAATTGCCGTGCAGGGCACGGCGCTGCGCGTAGGGCCGGTGCAGGGCGACGAAGCCGACCTTTCAGTCCGTGCGGGCTTGGGTGCGCTGCTCGGCCAGCTGCCGATGTTCCGCGGCAGCGGCACGCCGGTGGGCAAGGTGCGCATCAGCGGCGATGCCGAACTGGCGCGACGCCTGCAGCGTTTGGCAGAAAACTTCGACCCCGACTGGGCGCTGCCCTTCTCGGCGGTACTGGGCCCGGTGATCGGCCCGCAGGTGGCCAAGGGCCTGCGCGAGGCGCTTCGCGGCGCGCAGGTGCAGGCCGCGAACGTGGCTCGCAGCGCGGCCGATTTTCTGACCGAAGAATCCGGCGAGGTGGTGTCAAAAGCCGAGCAGCAGGACTTCTTCGATGACGTAGACGCCCTGCGCGACCGCGTCGAGCGACTGGCGGCGCGCGTGGCGCAAGGCAAGGCACGCACCGAGGGCTCGGGCAAATGATCGGCGCTCCGCTCCGCGCCCTGCGCATTGCGCGCGTTCTGTTCAAGCATCGCTTGGACGCGCTGCTGGACGGCACGCCTTTTGCTCGGCTGCGCTGGGTGCTGCGTCCGCTAGGCCGCGGTCAGTCGGACACGCCGCGCGGCGAGCGCCTACGTGCCGCACTGGAAGAGCTGGGCCCAATTTTTGTGAAGTTCGGCCAAATCCTGTCGACCCGCCGCGATCTGCTGCCGGCCGACTTGGCCGACGCCATGGCCCTGCTGCGCGATCGCGTGCTGCCCTTTGACGGCCGCGAAGCGCGGATGATCGTGGAAGAACAGCTAGGCCGCCCGATCCACGAGCTCTACACCGAATTCGATGAGACGCCGCTGGCCTCGGCATCGATTGCGCAGGTGCACGCCGCCACGATTCGCAACCCCGACGGCAGCGCCGGGCGCTCGGTGGTGGTGACAGTGGTGCGACCCGGCATCGACCGAAAAATTGATGCCGATTTACAGCTCTTGAAGGCGCTTGCCGAAGTGGTGTCGCGCACCCACCCGCGCGCCGCGAAAATCCGCCCTCATGAAGTGGTGGCCGAGATTGAATCGACCCTGCGCGGCGAGTTGGACCTGCAGCGCGAGGGTGCCAACGCGTCGGTACTGCGGCGCTTCTGGAAAGACAGCCCTGACCTGTACGTGCCCGAAGTGTTTTGGTCGCACAGCCATGAGCGCGTGCTAACCCTCGAGCGCGTCAGCGGGTATGCCTCGGACGACATCGCCGCGCTGGAAAAGGCCGGCATCTCGCGCTCGGAGCTGGCCGCCAAGGGCGTGCGCGTTTTTTACACCCAAGTGTTTCGCGACAACTTCTTTCATGCCGACGCACATGCGGGAAACATCTGGGTCGATGACGACCCGGCCCGCCGCGAGAACCCGCGCTTCATCGCGCTTGATTTCGGAATCATGGGCCAGCTGTCGAGCAACGATCAGTACTACCTCGCCGAAAATTTCATGGCGATTTTTCAGCGCGACTATCGCCGCATCGCCGAACTGCACGTGGAGGCTGGATGGATGCCTTCGCACCTTCGGCTCGACGATTTAGAGGCCGCCACGCGCGCCGTATGCGAGCCCTATTTCACCCGTCCGCTGGCCGAGATTTCGCTCGGCGAAGTTTTGGTGAAGCTGTTCCGCACCGCGCAGCAGTACGAACTGACCCTGCAGCCGCAGCTGATTCTTCTGCAAAAAACCCTGCTGAATATTGAAGGCGTGGCGCGCCACCTCGACCCGAAATTGGACATCTGGGCCGTCGCACAGCCGGTGCTCGAAAGCATCCTGCGCGAGCGTTACAGCCCGAAGTGGCTGGCCGCCGAGTTCCGCAAACGCCTGCCGGAAATCATCACTCGGGCGCCGGAATTTCCACGCCTGATCCACGGGTTCCTGTCGCAGCAGGTGGAAGGCCGTCACCGCATCCAGATTGAGTCGGAGGCCATCGCCATGCTGGCCAGCGTCTCGGCGACCCATCAGCGCGCCAGCGTGTTCGCGATCATCGGCGCGGGCTTAATGATCACCGCAGCGGTGCTGGTGGGCTTCGACGCAGGCGGACCGCCTTGGCTGGGCCTGCGGCTGGGCACCTGGATTGCCGGCGCCGCGGCGCTCGCCTGCTTTATTGCGGCTTGGCCACGACGACGATGAGCGATCAACCGACGGCCGCGTCCCTCGAGACCGAGGCGGCGGCCGGGCCGGATCCCGACTTGGCGATTCCGGTGTTGTATCGCGACGATCGACTGGCCATCGTCAACAAACCGGCGCGCTTGATGGCCCACGACAGCGGGTTGGCTCGCGGAGAAAGTGACTTTCTGGCCGACCGCCTGCGGGCCCAGTTTGGCTGCCCCGTCAGCCTGATCCACCGGCTGGACCGCGCCACCTCGGGCTGCCTGCTGATTGCCTTCGACCGCGACAGCGCCCGCGCGCTGGGCGAGCAGTTCATGAGCCGAACGGTGAGCAAGACCTATCTGGCCGTGTGTCGCGGCTGGCCCGACCCGACCGAAGACCTCATCGATCATCCGCTCGATGGCGGCCCGGGTAAGCCGGAAAAAAAACCGGCGCAAACGGCCTACCGGGTGCTGGACACCGGAGCGATGCCTTGGCCTTACGCCGAGCACGCGGAGTCACGCTTCGCCCTGCTGGAGTGCGCGCCACACACGGGGCGCTTCCGCCAAATTCGCCGTCACTTGAAGCACCGCCACCATCACCTGATCGGCGACACCAGCCACGGCGATGGCGCGCGCAACCGGATGTTTCGCATGCATCTGGGCGTGCACCGCATGCTGCTGCACGCCAGCCGTTTGGCTTTGGCGCATCCGGAGGACGGCCGACCGCTGGCGGTGTCGGCGCCACTGGACGCGGAGTTCACTCGCGCCCTCGCGGCCTTTCAGTGGGTCGAGCCGCCAATCGGCTGATTAGCGCTCGACGATGGCCACAACGCCCATGCCGCCGGCCGTGCACACGGACACGAGCACGCGGCCCGAGCCTTTCTGCTTGAGC
>JBBQIA010000073.1:0-8062 GCA_038324485.1 Lysobacterales bacterium | reverse complement strand
CGCCGAGCAATGCCCACGAAGCCGCTGCGCTCGCGCCGGTAGTCGAAGAAGTGCCCCTCCTCGAAAACGAAGTCGGCGCGCGCTCCGGAGCGCACGTCGCGCCAATGCTGATTGAAGTTCGGTGCCGTGCGCAGCTGGAAGCGGTGTCCCGTGCTGCGGTTGAGGTAGCTGATCAGCGGGCCGTAGACCGGCCGAATCTGATTGGCGGGATAGCTGGGCTCAACGAGGAGCGTGTAGTCCGCCGCCCAAGCCGACGACGCGATACCCGCGGCCATCGCTCCAGTCAAAACGGCGCGCCAAGCACCTGAGGCTACGTTCAACATGACTTGCATCTCCAAGGAGTCGGCACCCTGCACGGCCGTCCGTGCCGCCTGAACGCGCAGAGTTTAGAGCTTTTCTTCAGGCTGGGCGCGCCAAGCCGGACTCAGGCGGGAGGGCGAGGACATCGGACTGACCGCATGTCACGGTTTGGCCCTCGCTAATGGCCGCTACGGCTAGAGCGCCGCGACCGTCCTCGGTGGCCTCGATCACTTCGCCCAGCGCTCGGCCGGTTTCGTCGGTCACCGCGAGGCCCGCGCTCAGGCCCTCGCCCTGCAGCCACCACGCCTGACGCCGCGACTGCCCAAGGAAATGAGTGCGAGCGACGATCTCTTGCCCCGGATAACACCCTTTGCGAACGCTAAAGGCTTTCAGGCGGTCGAGCGAGAGCATGTGCGGCGTCCAGCTGTGCTCGCGCCCCGGTGACCAGCGCGGTAGGCCGTGCCGAAGGTCGGCTTCTCGCCATTGTTGGCTGGCTGCGGCGTCGGCAGGGCGGTCGGCATGTGGAGCAATCCAACAGCGTCGCGATCCCGCTGCCGTGCTCATATCGAGTCCAATGCGGTCGTCGCCCGCGAAAACGCAGCGGTCGCTGGCTTCGGTGCTCGCGGGCGAGTCCCATTCGACAAATGCCGCCCACTCATCGGCCACGCGAAGACGCACTTTGCTGCGGAAGACGAAGCGTCGTAGACCCTCGCAAAACGCTTCAGGTGGGTGATCCAGTAACAGCACGATCAAATCGCCCGGTGCGCGGCGAAGCAGGGCAAAGAGCGCCTGCACGCGTCCTTTTGCACTCAGCCAGCCACTCCACTGCCACTGGCCCGGCTCGAGGGCAGCGACGTCGCCCATAAATTGCGACTGCGCGAAGGCCTCCGCATCGGGGCCCTCGATACAAATGATGGAAACGTCAGTTAATCGCGCTAAATCAAAGGAATTCACGGCAGCTTGCTTGTACGAAGGGAGGCGGGTGCTTAACATTGCGGCATGCTTCCGCAGCAGCCCATTCTAGGCGACACCTCCACCGAGACGGGCGAATCCGCGCCCACGCCGAGCGCATTGCCCGCCGACGGTTTGACCGACGCGCCGCTGCCGCCCGAGTTTGGTGGCCGCGAGGGGCTTAACCCAACACGCTACGGCGATTGGGAAAAGAACGGCCGCTGCATTGATTTCTGACCGCCAAACGCGGCCCTAACCGATATCCGAGACGAGCGAAGCCCATGGCCACGCAAGAACGCCCCCTGTCCCCGCATTTGCAGGTCTACAAGCCGCAGATCACCACAACAATGTCGATCCTCCATCGCGCAACCGGCGTCGTGAATGCCTTTGGCGCCCTCGGAGTGGCGTGGTGGCTGGTGGCATTGGCCAGCGGTGGTGAGGCCTATGCGCAGTTTTCGGCCCTGATGGCGTCGGTGCCGGGCCAGATCGCACTGTTCGGCTTCGGCGCCACCCTCGTTTATCACTTGCTCAACGGCATTCGGCATCTCGCTTGGGATACCGGTTGGGGCATGGAAATTCCGAAGGTCTACCGCACCGGCTATACCGTTCTGATCTTGACGGTGCTGCTGACTGGCCTGCTTTGGTACACCGGTATGACGCTGGGAGGTGCCGCATGAACCGCCTTCGTCATCCCGTGGCTGTGGCCCGTGGCCTCGGCAGTGCCAAAGACGGCGTCAGCCACTGGTGGGCGCAGCGCATCAGCGCCGTCGCCTTGGTCTTCTTGGTGCCTTGGTTTTTAGCCACTGCTGTGTCGTTGATCGGCGTGGACGCGGCGAACGCTCGGATGCTGCTGTCCGACCCGATGAACGCCACGTTGATGCTGGCTTTCGTTCTCGCGGTGATGTGGCATGCGCGCCTGGGCCTGCAGGTCGTGATTGAGGACTACATTCACACCGCGTGGCTGGAACTCACCCTGCAACTACTTGTGAAGTTTGCCTACGCGCTTGCTGCACTCGCCTCCGTCGTGGCCATTGGCCGCATCGTCTTTACTGCCTGAGGCCGCCATGACGACCGCTTATAAAATCACCGAACACCAGTACGACATGATTGTGGTTGGCGCCGGTGGCGCTGGCCTCCGCGCCACCTTCGGCCTTGCGGCGAAAGGCTTAAAAACCGCCTGCATTTCCAAAGTCTTCCCGACCCGCTCTCACACTGTCGCGGCGCAGGGCGGCATTTCTGCCGCGCTCGGCAACATGGGCGAGGATGATTGGCGCTACCACTTCTTCGACACCGTGAAGGGCTCGGACTGGTTGGGCGACCAAGACGCCATCGAGTACATGTGCCGCGAGGCCATTCCGGCGATTATCGAACTTGAGCATTACGGCGTGCCGTTCTCGCGCACCGAAGAGGGCAAGATTTATCAGCGCCCCTTCGGCGGCATGACGACCCGCTATGGCGAGGGTCCGCCGGCGCAGCGCACATGTGCCGCGGCCGATCGCACCGGTCACGCCATTCTGCATACGCTCTACCAGCAGTCGCTGGCGCATGACGCCCGCTTCTTCATCGAATATTTCGCCCTTGACCTAATCATGGACGAGGAGGGCGTCTGTCGCGGCGTGATCGCGCTCGACATGACCGAAGGCACCATCCACGTTTTCCGCGCGCACGGCGTGGTGCTGGCGACGGGCGGCTACGGTCGCGCGTATTTCTCGGCGACCTCGGCACACACCTGCACCGGCGACGGCGGCGGCATGGCCCTGCGTGCGGGATTGCCGCTACAGGATATGGAGTTCGTGCAGTTCCATCCCACCGGCATTTACGGTGCGGGCTGTCTGATCACCGAGGGCGTGCGGGGCGAAGGCGGCATCCTGCGCAACTCGCAGGGCGAGCGCTTCATGGAGCGCTATGCGCCGAGCGTGAAAGACTTGGCTCCGCGCGACATGGTGAGCCGCGCGATGACTCTCGAGATCCGCGAGGGTCGCGGCGTCGGTGCCGATGCCGACCATATTCATCTCGACCTGACGCATCTCGATCCGAAGGTCATCCATGAGCGCCTGCCGGGCATCGCGGAGACCGCGAAGATCTTCGCCGGCGTTGATGTCGAGAAGCAGCCGATTCCGGTGCTGCCGACGGTCCACTACAACATGGGCGGTTTGCAGACCAACTATCACGGCGAAGTCTTGACGCTGAAGGACGGCAATCCGGATTCGGTGGTGCCGGGCCTGTATTCGATTGGCGAAGCGGCGTGCGTCTCGGTGCACGGCGCCAATCGCCTCGGGTCCAACTCGCTGCTTGATCTGGTGGTGTTCGGTCGCGCGGTGGCGAATCGCTGCGCAGAGACGATCAAGCCGGACCAGCCGCATAAGCGGCTCGCTTCTGACGCGTTGGACAAGTCGCTGGCGAACTTGGATGCCTTGCGCAACGCCAAGGGCGAAACGCCGACGGCGGACATTCGCTTGAACATGCAGCGCATCATGCAGAACGACGCGGCGGTGTTCCGCACCGGCGAAACGCTGGGGCAGGGCGTCAGCAAGATTCAGCAGGCTTTCAAGAGCTTCGAGGATGTCAAAGTCAGCGATCGCTCTTTGATTTGGAACACCGACCTCATCGAGACCCTGGAGCTGCAGAATTTGCTTTCGCAGGCTGTGGTCACTTTGGTCTCGGCGGAAAACCGTAAAGAGTCGCGCGGTGCCCATGCACGCGAGGACTTCCCCGATCGCAACGACGGCGAGTGGATGAAGCACACCCTCTGCTGGATCGATGGCAAGGGCGAGACGAGCATCGACTACCGACCGGTGCATATGAATACCCAAACCGACGCGGTGCAGTCGATTCCGCCGAAAGCCCGCAAGTACTGATATGCGCGATTTCCGCACTGCGTCTAGCACCACTGACCTGAGGTCACACGATGGCTGAGTTCACACTTCCCCAGAACTCCAAGATTGGTCGGGGCAAGCATTTCGCCGCTCCGGCTGGCGCGAAGAACGTCCGCAATTTCAAGGTGTATCGCTGGAACCCTGATGACGGGAACAACCCGAGCGTCGATGTCTATGAGGTAGACCTCGACCAGTGCGGTCCGATGGTGTTGGACGCGCTGATCAAAATTAAGAACGAGATCGACCCGACGCTGACGTTTAGGCGTTCGTGCCGTGAGGGCATCTGCGGTTCGTGCGCGATGAACATCGACGGCACCAACACCTTGGCCTGCACGAAAGCCATCGGTGAGTGCGGCAAGAAAGAGGTTCCGATCTACCCGCTGCCGCACATGCCGGTGGTGAAAGATTTGGTGCCTGACCTGACGCACTTTTATGCGCAGTACGCCTCGATCCGTCCGTGGATTCGTACGCAGAGCGCAGCACCGGCCAGCGGCGAGCGCCTGCAAAGCCCGGAAGACCGCAAAAAGCTCGATGGTCTTTACGAGTGCATCCTCTGCGCCTGCTGCAGCACCAGCTGTCCGAGCTATTGGTGGAATGGCGATCGCTATCTGGGTCCGGCCGTTCTGCTTCAGGCCTATCGCTGGATCGTCGATTCGCGCGATGAAGATACGGGCGCCCGGTTGGACGATCTTGAGGACCCCTTCAAGCTGTATCGCTGCCACACCATCATGAACTGCACGCGCACCTGCCCGAAGGGCTTGAATCCGGCCAAGGCGATTGCCGAGATCAAGAAGCTGATGCTTGCGCGCAGGGGTGCCTGATGAGCGCTTCGCTTTTGCAGCGTGGACGTCACTGGTCCGGCCTGATCTGAGCCGGACGGGTACGCGAAGCACATGACCGAGCCGGGCGGCATCGATCCCATCGAGATCAAGCGCCTGCGCTGGCGGTGCCGGCGCGGTATGCGTGAGTTGGATCAGCTCATGGAGCGCTATCTCGACCGCGCTTTCGCGACGGCCTCCGATGATGATCGAGCGCTTTTCCTCATCCTTTTGGACAGCGAAGACGACATCCTGTGGCGATGGTGCATGGGCCGCGAGCGCCCGGAGGACCCCGCCCTTGCAGGATTTGTCGACCAACTGCTATCCCTGCCGCCTTGATTGGCGCCCGTCGCGATGTGGCGCGGCCTTTGAGGCCCTGCTGATGCTCGCGGCGGTTGCGGCCTTCGGGTCCAGCCGCTGGATGGAGGCGGTTCCCGTTATTTTGTTGGCGGCGTCTTGGCTTCTTAGCCTTGTCCTCATTGCGAGACATATGCTGAGGCGGCAGCGCATCCCGTCCTTGATGCTGGAACTGCTGCCCGGACGCCGGCTGCGTTGGCGAGATTCCGATGGGGTGCTCAGGGAATCGGCCGGCAACCTGCATGAACAATGGCCGGTAGCGGTGTTGGACTTCGGCATCGATGGCTCCACCCGCGTCTTCTGGCCGGATACCCTGTGCGATTCCCGGCGCCGCGCTTTGCGCCGCTGGGCCGACGCGACGCCGGATGCTTCGCCGCTCACGCAGTTCTGGATGGGGTAGGCATGTTCCAACCACTTTTTCTTGCGATTGGCCTGCGCTATTTGCGCGCGCGCCGACGCGATCGGCGGATCAGCTTTACTTCAGCGGCATCGATCCTTGGCATCGTCGTCGGCGTCATGGCGCTGATTACGGTGATCGCGGTGATGAGCGGATTTCAGCGCGAGATTCGTGATCGTCTGCTGGGCTCGGTTGCGCACGTCACGGTGGTGGGCTTTGGTCAGCCCCTCACCGAATGGCCGTCGGTGCTCGACATTGCCCGCGCTGATCCGCGCGTGGTGGGTGCCGCGCCTTACGTGCAGCGCGAAGGCTTGTTGAGCGGCAGTCGCACCAGTGCCGCGCTGGTTATGGGCGTGCGCGCCGATGACGAAGCCGGCGTGTCGGAACTGGCCACTCGAATGCGCGAGGGCTCGCTCACCGACTTGGTGGACGGGCAGTTCGGCATTGTCCTTGGCGACCAACTCGCTATGGCCTTGGGCGTGCGGGTGGGCGACAAGGTGAATGCGACGCTCAATGAGTTCACCAGCACGCCGATGGGCGCGCTGCCTCGATCAAAGCGCTTCACCGTCATCGGTACGTTTTCGATGGGCGAGCACACGGCGGATAGCAGCTTCGCCTTTATCGCTTTGGGTGACGCTCAGCGCCTGCTGCGTCTCGGTGATGCAGTGAGCGGCGTGCGCATCAAGATTAAAGACCTGTGGGAAGCGGGCACGGTGGCCGACCAGTTGGCCGCACAAATTGAGGCGCCGGTGCGGGCCAGCGACTGGATGCGCGACAACCGCAACTTTTTCGGTGCGCTGGCCTTGGAGCGGACGGTGATGTTTTTGCTGCTGTCGCTGGTGGTCACCATCGCTTCGTTCAACCTGATCTCCTCGCTGGTGATGCTGGTACAGGAGAAGCAGGCCGACATCGCCATTTTGCGAACGCTCGGACTGTCGCCGCGTCAGGTTATGGGCGTCTTCATCGTGCAGGGCAGCGTCATTGGGATCGTCGGTACGGCGCTGGGGGTTATCGGCGGCGTCGCCTTGAGCCTCAATCTGGGCGCCGTGGTCGGTGCCATTGAATCGGTGCTCGGAGTCACCCTGATGCCTGCCGACGTCTACTACATCACCGGGGTGCCGACCGCGGTGTACCCGAGCGACGTTATTGCCGTGGCCGGCTTGACGCTCGGCTTGAGCTTCTTGGCCACCCTTTACCCGGCTTGGCGGGCGTCGCGCACCGATCCGGCTCAGGCGCTTCGCTATGAGTAAGTCGATGTCTCCTGTTCTGGAAGCCCACGGCCTTGGCATGTCCTATCGCGACGGAAGCCTCGACACGCCGGTGTTCCAAGGCCTCGATTTGGAGGTTGCTGCCGGCGAAACGGTGGCGATCATCGGCGCCTCGGGCGCTGGCAAGAGCACCTTGCTGCATCTCTTGGGCGGCCTCGACACGCCGAGCGCCGGCGAGGTTCGCGTTGACGGCGAGTCGATGCGGGCACTGGATGATGCCGCGCGTGGACGTCTACGCAATCGCGCTTTGGGCTTCATCTATCAGTTTCATCACCTGCTGCCTGAGTTCTCCGCGCTGGAGAACGTGATGCTGCCGCTGCTGGTTCGCGGTATCTCGGCGCGTGAGGCCACCGGGCCGGCGCAGGACTTGTTGGAGTCGGTTGGGCTCGGGCATCGCCTGACGCATAAGCCAGGCGAACTGTCGGGCGGCGAGCGTCAGCGCTGTGCCGTCGCTCGTGCGCTGGTGACCAAGCCGCGCTGCGTGCTGGGCGACGAACCCACCGGTAATCTGGACGAGCATTCGGCGGGACTGGTGTTCGATCAACTGCTGTCGCTCAATCGCGCACAGGGCACGGCTTTGGTTTTGGTGACGCACGACCGTCGATTGGCGCAGCGTCTGGATCGCGTGCTGGAACTGAAGGGCGGACGCCTGCAGCCTTGGGTGCCCGACTGAGATGGCGCTCGGGCAAGGACGCCCTCGAACCCTAAGCGTCGCCTGGATGGCGGCTTTCCTGACTGGCGCAATGCTCCAGCTTTGGGCGAGCAGCCTGCTGCCTTGGCCCGCGGCTGTTGCACTGATGATCGCGGCGGGTCTCGCGGCATCCCCACTGCTGCCGTGGCGCGGCTTTGATCTGCCCGCGGCACTCGCCCTGGGTCTGGCCGTCTGTGCGCTGCATGGCCAACTGTCCCTGCAATCGCGACTGTCGAGCGAATGGGACGGCACGCGCGCCACCGTGACCGCACGCGTTGTGGGTCTGCCGGAAGCGAATGCCCAAGGCTCGCGTTTCGTCATCAAAGTCATCGACGTGCTGGAGGCCCCTGAGGGTGCTGAGGCGGCGCTGACGGGCCGGCAATTTTCCGCACGCTGGTTTCGCG
>JBBQIA010000072.1:0-8146 GCA_038324485.1 Lysobacterales bacterium | reverse complement strand
GCCGTCGTCCCACTTCAAGCGCCAAAGGCTGGCGCAGTGAACGGCTTCGACGGGGGCATTGCGCGCAACGAAGCCTTGGTTGAGTCGATCGACCAAACGCTGTGTTCGACCGTCGAGTTCGGCATACAGGGCAGGGCCCCGGCGAGCAAGGTGGTCGAGCGTGGCGTTCGCCGCTGCCAAGGCCAGCGGATGACGAACAAAAGTGCCGGCGAAATAGGTGCCGCCCGCTTCGGGGAAGCTGTCGTCACCACATTGCCAATTGCCACCATCCAGCGCGTCCATCCAGCGACGCCCGCCGGCAATCGCTGCCAAGGGCAGTCCGCCGCCAATGATTTTTCCGTAGGTGCACAGATCGGCGCGAACGCCGTAGAACGCTTGCGCGCCGCCGGCCCCAAGCCGAAAGCCGGTCACCACTTCATCAAAAATGAGCGCGCAGCCTGCCTCGTCCGCAATGCGCCGAAGGCTTTCGACAAAGGCTTTTGGCTGCAAAGTCGGCAGCTTGTTTTGCACGGGTTCGATCATGATCGCGGCCAGTTCGTGGCCACGCTCACGCAGCACGCGGAGCGATTCATCGCTGGCGTAGTCGAGAACTAAAACGTTCTCGACGGCGTTAGCGAGAATGCCCGGCGCAGCCGCGAGGGACCGCAACTGCCGCGTGCCGCGAACGATGACTTCGTCGAAAATCCCGTGATAGCTGTTGGTAAAAATGGCGATGGTCTTTCGCCCCGTCACCGTTCTCGCCATTCGCATGGCGCCCATGACGGCTTCCGACCCGGTATTGCAGAAGGCGACGCGCTCATGGTGTGTGAAGTCCGCAATTTTTTTCGCGACTTCACCCGCCAGAGGATGCTGCGGACCGACTTCGATGCCTTGGTCCAATTGCGCATGCATGGCTTGCGTGACGGCTTCCGGCTGGTATCCCAGCAAATTCGCGCCGAAGCACGACAGAAGGTCGATGTATTCATTGCCGTCGATATCGGTGACGCACGCGCCCTTCGAGCGGTCGGTGACAATCGGATAGACCAGATCTTTCCATTGCGGATTGAAGCCCGTGACCACTCGCGGGTCGGCCATGCCGGCGCGATGCGTTTGGCTGTACTCACGTGACTGGCCCGTCTTGCGGAGATAGCGAGCAATGAAGTCGCGAAGCCATGTCGACTGACGCTCATTGAGGCCATCGTGCGACTTCAAGGTGATGCGCGCAGAGGCGCCAAAAGGCTGGGCGACGAGATCGACCGGTGCGACGCCGTTTGTGGCCGTTGTCGAGCGAATCGACTCCAGAGCGACGGGCCGCTGGGGAGGCGCTTCTTGGGGCGCATGGTTCTGAGGCAATGCGAATGCGGCCATCTGCCCGCTGGACACCAGCGCGAGCGTCTGTTGCATCAGCGCCAATTGCTGGCTCATCAGGCCGAGCAGATCACCCGAAGCCACGGGCGCGTTCGACGTCAGCACTGGCGGACCCGATTCGACCGCAGCCGAGGGTGCATAGGGAGCGTCTGGCGGCAGCAGAGCGTCGAGATGCTTGGCCAGCGCATCAACGTGATCAAGGTCTTCCATCAACTGCCGAAGCCGCGGTGCGGCACCGAAGACACGGCCCACTTCCAAGGCCGCTTGGGTCAGCGTGAGCGAGTCGAAATCTTGGTCAAGGAAGGGCCGTGCCGGATCGAGTTCGTCGACATCGACGCCGGCGATCTCGGCGAACAGCGTCCGCAACTGATGGGTCAGGCGGGGAAGACGTTGGGTCATGGCGGGGGCAATCGGTGGCGGCATCGGCAACGACAAGGACGATGCCGTTGATGGAGCGCGAAGCGCGGAGTCCGGGCGTGCCGGAAGACCCGCGGAGGCACGCGGAAACCAATGCCTGTCGCGGGAGAAAGGGTAGGTCGGCAAAAGGGCGCGGCCTGCCGCTGCAGGAATGCCCCAGTCCAAGTCAAGTCCGTGACACCAGAGTTGCCCCAGCGCCGCCAAAGCGTGCTCGAAGGCGTCTGCGCTCTGATTGGGGCGCGGCAGCAGTGGCAGCGCGCGCGGCGCTTTGTTGTCGGCCGTCCGCGCTTGCCGAACCAAGGCAGACAGCGCCTGTCCCGGCCCGAGCTCGACGAAGATCGTGTCTTTTTCGCTCAGCGCGTGCGTAACGGCCTCGGCGAAGCGAACGGGTTCTCGGACTTGTTTCGCCCAAGCATTGCCGTCGCCTAGGCTGTCTTGCGTATGCAATCGTCCGGTCAAGCTGCTGTAGGTCGGCACACGCGGTGTTTTGGCCTGAATGCCGGCGAAGGCATCGCGAACTGCGGCGAGCGCGCCGTCCATGCTGGCGCTATGAAACGCATGGGAGACCCGAAGGGGCGTGCTCTCAATACCGTCGGCACGAAGTTGCGCAATAAAGGGATGCAGCAGCGCTTCGGGGCCGCCGATGACGGTCAACTTCGGCGCGTTGATCGCCGCAAGGTCGAGGCCCTCCGGCAGGCGGCTTGCCAACGAAGCGACGTCGCATTGAACGGCGGCCATCGCCCCCGGCGCTTGCGCCGCCATGGCGCTTGCGCGTGCACAGACGATCCGCGCCGCGTCGGGAAGCGCGAGCCCGCCAGAGAGGCATGCCGCCGCGTAGTCGCCGATGCTGTGCCCGATCATCGCGTCAGCGCGAACGCCTTGCGCGGACAGCCAGCGTCCCATCGCGACACCCATCGCGAACAAGGCGGGCTGCGCCTGCGCCGTATCGGCGAGTGCTAGATCGGACTCTGGGGAGGGTTCACCTAAGAGCAGATGGCGCAACGTCGGGCCTCGCCACGGCGCGAGTGCCGCGAGCACCTCATCGAGGGCCTCGGCGAAGATCGGCGATGCCTCATAAAGACGTGCAGCCATCCCCGCATGCTGGCTCCCTTGCCCCGGAAGCAGCCAAACGAGTCGGGGTGAAACCGCCGCCTGCGTACCGGACGCCAAGCCCTTCAGGGCACTGATCGCGTCATCAATGGATCGAGCCACAACGCAGCCTCGCACCGACAGTGGGCGGCGACCGCGCACGAGGGTGGTTTGAACGCTGGCCAGATCCATCGTCGGCCGGCGGAGGAGCGCATCGGCGAGATCGGTCGCCCTTGCGCGCAAAGCCTCAGGTGTGGCGGCCGACAGCGGCAGCAGCCGCCACTGTTCATCACTGGCGAGGGGAGTGCTGACGGTCGGCGTGGCCGCCTCGATGATCAGATGCGCATTGGTGCCGCCGACACCAAATGAACTCACCGCCGCGCGGCGTGGATGTGAAGCCGAT
Organism: Lysobacterales bacterium; assembly: GCA_038324485.1. Lineage (GTDB taxonomy): Bacteria > Pseudomonadota > Gammaproteobacteria > Xanthomonadales > Xanthomonadaceae > Silanimonas. The sequence goes on along the minus strand of JBBQIA010000072.1, from coordinate 4,890 downwards.
ACCCAGGGCTGCACTTGAGCGGACACGTTGAATCGCGTGGTGTCGAGCCCTAGCGCCGGATTGGCCGCATGGAAATGCCGCGTTCCGGGAATTTCGCCATCGCGAACCGCAAAGGTGGCCTTCAGCAGACCCAGAACGCCGGCGGCCGCGACGGTATGGCCAAAGTTCGACTTCAGCGAGCCCAGCCAGCACGGCACATTTTTCGCGGCCGACCCATGAGCGTCGGCAAGCGCCCGCACTTCAATGGGGTCACCGAGCGATGTAGCCGTGCCGTGCGCTTCGACGAATTCAATGGTGTCGGCAGAGACGTCTGCATCGGCCAAGGCCAGGCGAATCGCGGCGGCCTGTCCTCGGGCGCTTGGTGCGGTGAAGCTGGCTTTCTCGCCGCCATCGTTATTCACGCCAACGCCGCGAATGACCGCATGAATCCGATCGCCGTCGGCCAACGCGGCTTCGACGGTTTTCAGCGCCACCATCGCGCCAGCACTGGCAAAGACGGTGCCCGACGCCTGAGCATCGAAGGGCCGGCATTGCCCGTCCGCAGATTCCATGCCGCCTTCAACGTGGAGGTATCCCGAGGCCTGAGGTACCAATACTGTTGCGCCACCGGCCAGGGCGACGCGACAGCGACCAGCGCGGAGGGCCTCCACGGCTTCAGCGACGGCAACGAGCCCGGTCGAACAGGCCGTGTGCACGCTGATGGCCGGGCCGTCTAAGTTCAGGCGGTGCGCGATGCGCGTCGCCGCGTAATCTTTTTCGCTGGCCAACATGGCCGCGAACTCACCGCTTTGCTCGATGAGTTGCGGGGCCTCGCGACGCAGCATCGGCGCATAACTGTTGTTGCCGGTGCCGGCCCAGATGCCAATGCCCGACTGCTGAGTGCTGTCGATGCCCGCGTGTTCCAGCGCAGTCCATGCCAGTTCAAGCAGAAGCCGCTGCTGCGGATCAATCAGCGTCGCCTCGCGGGCGGGAATGCCGAACAGTCGTGCATCGAAACAGTCGGCGTCGGCCAGAACGCCGCGCGCGCCCACAAAGTTGGGCTGCTCGCTGAGGGCCTTCGGTACAGAGGCATCAAGCTCGTCGGTGCCGAATCGTTTTAGTCCGTCGCGACCTTCAAGCAGGGCGATACGGAACGCCTCGGCATCGGGGCAGTCACCCACGCGTGCGGCATAGCCCACGATGGCAATGCCGCCCGAGGCCGCCGCATCGCGTCTTACCCGTGAATGGGACGGCGCGCGCTGAGCCTTGGCATCGCGATCGCTACCGCGCCATCTCGCCGCCTGACCGGAGACCGTCGGATGGTCGTACACGTCGGCGACGCCGAGTTCCGGCAGACCGCGGCGCTTCACTTCGGCCAGGACCCGAAGCACGATCAGCGAGCGTGCGCCCGCGTCGAAGACCGACGTGCGGGCGTCGAGTTCGGGTCGCGACAGCGCCTCTCGCCATATCAAAAGTAGGGCTGCTTCCGGGTCGAGACCGGCCTCAGATGCAGGAGTCACGACTTGGGGTGTGGGGAGCGCTCGGCGGTCGAGTTTCCCGCTCGGCGTTTTCGGCAATGCGTCGAGGACGAAAATATGAAGCGGCACCCACGCTTCGGGCAGCGTGTCACGAAGCAGCTTCTTCACGATGGACGGGTCCGGCGCTTGCGACCCGCGTGAGGGCACTACCCAGGCGGCCAGCGAGCGCACGCCGTGGCGATCAAGCGCGTCGACGGCAGTCTCAGACAAGCCGGGAAGCGCAAGAAGGGCGGACTCGACTTCGCCCGGCTCAATGCGAAATCCATCGATCTTTAGCTGGCTGTCGCTGCGGCCAAGATAGCGCCAGCCGGCTGAGGGTTCGTGGATGGCAAGGTCACCGGTGCGATACGCGCGACGCCCGTCGTCCAAGTGAATAAAGCGATTGGCCTCGAGGTGCGGCTGGCCGAGATAGCCGGCAGCAAGGCAGTCGCCCGACAGCCACAGCTCTTGGCCGCCGTCTTCGTGCAAGGCGCCCTCGACGAGGTCGACATGCGGTAGCGGTTCGCCGATCGGCGCTACGGCAGGCCAGTCCTCGATCGCCGCTGGGAGCGTAATGGCTGTGACAACGTGTGATTCAGTCGGACCGTAATGGTTGTGGAGTCGGGCTTGAGGATGCGACTCGAACAGGCGTCGAATGGCTGGCGTCAGCACCAACTGCTCGCCCGCGCTGATCACATCGCGAATCGGCAGCCGGCGTTCTGCCGCGACGTCGGCCAGCATGTTCAATGCCACATACGGCAGATACACGCGCTCGATGGCGTGCTCGATCATCAGATCAAGCAGACGGCTCGGGTCGCGGCGCACCGAGTCATCGATGAGAACCAGCGTTCCGCCCGTCGCGACGCTGCCCAGCACTTCTTGGAAATGCACATCGAAGGCAAAGGGCGCAAACAGAAGGGTGCGCGCCGACTGCCCCAGCCGCGGATGTTGTTGATGCCAATCAATAAGGTGAGCGAGGGGCGCCGCGCCCATGGCCACGCCTTTCGGACTGCCCGTCGAGCCAGAGGTAAACAGGACGTAGCTCAGATCATTGACGGCGGCATGGGGATGGCTGGCCGCAGCCGGTGCATCCAAAGTCGGACACGGGCCGATGGCGGCCTGTAGTGCGGTCACAGCCGCTGGCGCGCCGACCAAGGCTCGCATGCCCGCCAAACGCGCCATCTCGGCAAGGCGTTTCGGCGGATAGTCGAGGTCAAACGGCACATAGGCCACGCCGGCATCGAGCGCTGCGAGAATCCAAATCAGGGTGTCGGCATCACGGCCGGCGGCAATGCCGAGACGGTCGCTGGCCCGCAGGCCCGCGTCGCGGATGCGGCCGGCAGAGTCCTCGACCGCCGCCATCAGGGCGGCATAGCTCAAGTGTCGGCCATGAATCGTGTCAATCAGCGCCGCATGGGTCGGATGCTTCGCAGCCGTCGTCCTCAGCCAATGCCGAAGTGGCGTAGGTGAAGCGCTCGGGGGGCGACGCATCATCAGGCGGTTGGTCCTTGTGTCATCGGTGGGGGTTTAAACGCCGTAATGCCCGCGATACCAATCAACAAAGCGCTTAACGCCGACCTCCACCGGGGTTTCCGGCGCGTAACCGGTGTCCCGGGTCAGCGCGGAGACGTCCGCTTCGGTATCTGGCACGTCACCGGGCTGCAGCGGCAGCAGCCGCTTTTCTGCCTTGCATCCGGTGGCTTCCTCGATCAGTTCGATGTAGCGCGATAGCTGCACTGGCGTGTGGTTGCCGATGTTGTAAACGCGATACGGCGCGGCACTGCTGGCGGGCGTGGGCTGCATCGGATCGAAGGACTCGTCCGGGCCTGGAATGCGATCCAGCGTCCGGATCACGCCCTCGACGATGTCGTCGATGTAGGTGAAGTCGCGCGTGTGCTTGCCGAAGTTGAAGACGTCGATCGGCTCGCCGGCAAGGATCTTCCGCGTGAACAGGAACAGGGCCATGTCGGGGCGGCCCCAAGGGCCGTACACGGTAAAAAAGCGAAGGCCGGTGGTGGGCAGTCCAAACAGGTGGCTGTAGGTGTGCGCCATCAGCTCGTTGGCTTTCTTGCTGGCGGCGTAGAGGCTGACCGGGTGATCAACGCTGTCTTCGACGGCGAAGGGCAGCTTGCGATTCGATCCATAGACCGAGCTCGACGAGGCGTAGACCAGATGCTTTACGCCCTTGTGGCGGCAGGCTTCGAGCACGTTGAGAAAGCCGACGATGTTGGCGTCGATGTAGGCGCGCGGGTTTTCCAGCGAATAGCGAACGCCGGCCTGCGCGGCCAGATTCACCACGCGCTCCGGTTGGAAGGCATCAAACGCGGCGTCGAGCGCCTCGCGATCTTCCAAAGACGCCTTAATGAAGGAGAAGCCCTCGCGCGGGGTCAGGCGATCAAGTCGCGCTTGCTTGAGGCGGACGTCGTAGTAGTCGTTGAGGTTGTCGAAGCACAAGACCTCGTCGCCCCGATCGAGCAGTCGGTGAGCCAGTGTCGAACCGATGAATCCGGCAGCACCGGTAATGAGGATGCGCATCGAAAGCTCCAGTTGGCCGCAGTCCGCGGTCCAAAATCGGGGGGTGTCCCACCTTAGCGGGCGGGACGCAAAAATGTTCATTGCGTCACACTTTTTAACGAGTGCCTCTAAAGGCGATCGTCGGCACAGCCGCGGGGCAGGGCGCTCTTAACGTCAAACAGCACGCCGCCCGGTTTGGTCAGGGCGCGGATGGCGTCCGGTCCCATGGCCTGAAACTCGCGATGAGAAACCGCCAGCACCACGGCGTCATAGCGGCCAGGCGCGGGCGCGTCGGCCAGCAGGTCGAGGTCGTACTCGTGCTTGGCCTCGTCGCGGCTCACCCACGGGTCGTAAACGTCCACCTGCATGCCAAAACCCGCCAGTTCTTGGATGACGTCGGTCACGCGGGTGTTGCGTAAATCGGGGCAGTTCTCTTTGAAAGTGAGGCCCATCACCAGAACGCGGGCGCCAACCAGATGCAGGCCCTTGCGGCTCATCAGCTTTACCACCCGATGCGCCACGTGCGCGCCCATGCCGTCGTTGGTGCGGCGTCCGGCGAGGATCACTTCGGGGTGATAGCCAATTTCCTGCGCTTTGTGCGTCAGGTAGTAGGGATCGACGCCGATGCAGTGACCGCCGACAAGGCCGGGACGAAACGGCAGAAAATTCCACTTTGTGCCGGCGGCTTCCAGGACTTCCGTCGTGTCGATGTCGAGTCGCGTGAAGATCTTCGCCAGCTCGTTCATCAGGGCGATGTTGAGGTCGCGCTGGGTGTTCTCGATAACCTTCGCGGCTTCTGCCACGCGAATGCTGGATGCCTTGTGCGTGCCGGCGCGAATGATTCGCCGATACAGGGCATCGACCTGATCGGCCACTTCCG
>JBBQIA010000071.1:0-8165 GCA_038324485.1 Lysobacterales bacterium | reverse complement strand
AGCGCGACAAAGCGCATGGCGTCGCCGGTATAGCCCAATTCGGTGAAAAACCAGACCACGGCAATCATGGTGCCCGCCGAGGCCGGGCTGGCCAGCCCGACGAACCAGCTTTTGTCGCCGGTTGCGGCAGCCACGTTGAAGCGGGCCAGACGCAGCGCCGCGCAGGCCACGTATAAGAAGGCGGCAGCCCAACCCACCTTGCCCCAAGGGCCGCCATCCAGCGCCAGCTGCGCAAGAGCCCAGTGGTACATCACCAAGGCCGGTGCCACTCCGAAGCTCAGCAGGTCGGAAAGCGAGTCGTACTGAACGCCGAATTCGCTGGTGGTGCCGGTCATGCGGGCTACGCGGCCATCTAAGCCATCGAAGACGCCGGCAATGACTACTGCGATGCAGGCGGCTTCAAATCGGCCGTTGGCGGCAGCGAGAATGGCGTAGAACCCAGCGAACATATTCGCCGTGGTCAGCAGGTTCGGTAGTAGGTAGATGTGCCGGCTACGAGGGCGCGGGGCGGCGGCGGGCGTATCGTCAATGCGTGGGTCCATGACTGAAGTGTATCTGCTGACCCGCCCCAGATGCCCGTCGGCGCAGGATGGCGCTACCATGGGGGCAGTCCTGACGGAGCGGTCCCCATGCGTTGTATCCACGGCCTTGTTGCCGCCCTTGCCCTCTGCGTTGCCGCCCCCACGGTCCTAGCCCAAGAAGCGGTCTACACCTGGGTCGATGGAACCGGCGTTCGCCACTATGCGCAAACGCCCCCGGACGGCGTTAAGTACGAAATCCGCGACGTGAATGACCGCATGCTGGGTTCGAGCACCGGCAGCACCGAACCGACCGAAACGCGCAGCGCCGATGAAGTTCGCGCCTGCGACCGCGCCCGCCTGTCGCTGCAGCAGCTCAATAGCAATGCCGCGCTGGAGATGGACAAGGACGGCGACGGCGTGCCGGAAGCACTGACCGCCGAGGACCGCGCCCAACAGCGTCGCCTTGCCGAGCAGTCGGTCGCCGCTTACTGCGAGACGCCCGGCAGCACTGCGCCGCGCGGCTAAGCTTCAGCGCATTCAATCGGCGCCTCGCCCGAGGTGCCGGGGCGTTAGAATGACGGCTTTGTTCAAGCCGGCTTACCCATGCGCCTTTCGCAGTTTCACCTCAATACCTCCAAAGAGACCCCCGCCGACGCCGAGGTGGTCAGCCATCAGCTAATGCTGAAAGCCGGCATGGTGCGCAAGCTCGGCGCCGGACTTTACACGTGGACCCCGCTGGGCCTGCGTGCCCTGCGCAAAGTCGAAGCGGTGGTGCGCGAGGAAATGACGAGCGCTGGCGCCATCGAATTGCTGATGCCTGCCGTGCAGCCCCGCGAGCTGTGGGAAGAAACCGGGCGCTGGGCGAAGTTTGGCGGGCAGCTGCTGAAAATCACCGATCGCAAGCAGCAGGAATACTGTTTCGGCCCGACGCACGAAGAAGTCATTACAGACATCGCGCGGCAGGAATTGGCCAGCTATAAGCAGCTGCCGAAGAACTTCTTCCAGATCCAAACCAAATTTCGCGACGAGATCCGACCGCGCTTCGGCGTGATGCGGGCTCGCGAGTTCTTGATGAAGGACGCGTACTCCTTCCACGCCTCGGCCGACTGCCTCGCCCGCGAATACCAAAACATGTACGACACCTACGGACGCATTTTCACGCGTCTGGGCCTGCGCTTCCGCGCGGTGAATGCCGACACCGGCGCCATTGGCGGCTCGGCCTCGCACGAATTCCACGTACTGGCTGATTCTGGCGAAGACGCCATCGCGTTCTCCGACACGTCCTCGTTCGCTGCAAACGTCGAGCTGGCCGAAGCGCTGGCGCCGTCCTCGCCGCGACCCGCGCCCAATGAAGCGATGCGCCGCGTCGAGACGCCGACCCAGAAGACCTGCGAGGCCGTGGCCACGCTCTTGGGCGTTCCGCTAGCGCGCACGATGAAATCGATCGCGCTGATGGGCGACGCCAAGCTGCTGGGGGGCACAGGCTTCGTGCTTGCCCTGCTGCGTGCGGACCACTCGCTCAACGAGATCAAGCTGGCAAAAATCTCCGGCTTAGCCGAACACCGCTTGGCCACTGAAGAGGAAATCCGCGCCCATCTCGGCGCCGCGCCCGGTTTTCTGGGCCCGGTGGCGCCGAAACAGCCGATCACGGTCATCGCCGACCGCACCGCTGCCGCGATGGCCGACGTCGTGGTTGGCGCAAACGAAGACGGCTACCACTTGGCCGGCGTGAACTTCGGCCGCGACCTGCCCGAACCAAGCCTCGTTGCCGACCTTCGTAATGTGGTCGAAGGCGACGCTTCGCCGGACGGTCTCGGCCTCATTCAGATCGCGCGCGGCATCGAAGTGGGCCATGTGTTCCAGCTGGGCCAGAAATACGCCGAGGCCATGAAAGCCACCGTGCTCGACAGCGACGGCAAGGCCCAGACCCTGTTTATGGGCTGCTACGGCATCGGCGTGTCGCGGATTGTTGCGGCGGGCATCGAGCAAAACTTCGACGCCAGCGGCATTTGCTGGCCCGAGGCGATGGCGCCATGGCAGGTGGCCGTCTGCATCATTAATCCAAAGAACGACCCAACCGTCGTGGCCGCCGCCGAGGCGCTTTATAACGACTTGGCCGCTCGCGGCGTCGACGTGGTGCTGGACGACCGTGGATTACGTCCGGGGCAAATGTTTGCCGATATCGAGCTCATCGGCCTGCCGCATCGCGTAGTCGTGTCTGAGCGTGGATTGGCCGCCGGCACCTTCGAATACCGGGCGCGTCGCGCCGAAGCGGCCGAGAATATTGACCGCGAATCGGTATTTGAGCGAGTGGGCGCCTAATTCGCAGCGGCTGCAGCGTCACTCTGATTATTCATCCTGATCGTGCCGCTCTTCGGAGCGGCATTTTCATTTTCCCGGACGCTGCACTAGTATCTGGCGACCGAATGACCCTGCAAGGGGCTTAATCGGCTCATCCAAATCTTTTCCTGAGGTAATCCCATGTCCTTGAATCTTGACGGCTTGTCGCCGAAAGAACTCGAATCCCTGATCAGCAAAGCGCAGCAGCGCAAGGAAAAGCTGGAAGCCCGCACCTCGGTCACGGAAGTCCGCCGCCTGCTGAGCACATTGGCGAAAGAGCACGGTTATACGCTGGAAGAAATCGCTGGCGGTAACGTCGGTGGTCGCAAAACCAGTGCTGCGAAGGGCCGCAAAGTGGAGCCGAAATATCGCCACCCCGGCACCGGCGAGACTTGGTCGGGCCGCGGCAAAGCGCCGAAGTGGCTGGCCGCTGAAATCAGCAAGGGCAATAAGCCGGCCGACTTCGCCATTTAAGGCGTCGATCTCGGCTAAAGATATCGTCGGGGCGGGACCAGCAGGTTTCCAAACAGCAGGCCCGCCACCAGCGCGATCAAGGCGCTCAACACCGCTACGGCGGTGTCGAGCCCCAGAATGACGTCGCGTTCGAGCACAAAGTTCAAACTGCGGAACCCCACGCTTCCCGGCACCAGCAAAATGATGCCGGAGACGCGAATGAGGGCGCCCGGGCGTTTAAAGATTCGCCCGTACGCGTTTGACGCGATGGCTACGCCCAATCCCGCGATAAACACGCCGCCGGCAAAGGTTTCGGAACCCGTGCCGAAAATTTGGCCTCCGAACCGCGTCAGGCCATAGCCAAGCCACGCGCCGGACATCACCACCAGTACGTCGCGTCGCGCCGCGCCGAATAACACTGCAAACGCGCCCGAACCGATTAACAGGCCCATCCATTCGGCCCAGGCAGGCAATTGCTCGCCGACCAGAAGCTGTGGCTCCCAGCCAAACGAATGCGCCAATTGCGTGGCCACGACGGTGCCAAAGGTCAGCTTCAGTAAGGCCACCGTCGCCCCGGCAAAGCGCGCCGTTCCGGAGGCCCAGCTTTGACTGCTCAGTTCGGCCACCGCCGTGGTCAAAGTCAGTCCGGGCATCAGCACGATCAGCGAGGCAATCACCACCGTCTGCAAGGACAAAGGCGTGATGAAAGTGGCGACCGCGCTGGCTACAAGGGTGGCCAACAGCGCAGCGATGGCGTCGCTGGCCTCGCTCAAACGCCGACGGCGCGACGAGGCCACGGCCAAGAGGCCGATCATCACGCCGATGAAGGCCGAGGTCACCACGTCGGCCCAGCTGGTGCGCAGCAAGGCCGCGACGGACGCGGAAGCCAAGCCGAACGACAAAATCGTGAGCGCCACTTTTTCTCGACGCGGCGCGCGGTCGAGAACCTTCAGCGCATCGCGGCCCTGTTCCGCATCGATCTGACCCGTCATCACCTGCTCGGCGATCTCGTCGACGATCGTCAGCGCTTTCAAATTGATGTCGCCCGGCGACAGCCGCAGCACGCGGGTGATCTCCGGCGCGTCACTGCGCGTCGAGCTGGAAAACGACAGGATAATGCCGGTCGCGCTGCACCAGATTTCGGTACGAACGTCCAAACGCTTGGACACCGTCAAGATGGCGCCCTCAAGGCGATCGGCCGACGTGCCATAGGCATGCAGACGACGCGCGAGGTCCATGATGAAAATGCAGCGCTGATTGAAAAGGGTGTCAGACGGCGTCATAGCGATAAAGCATGGCATGCGCTGCCTTAATCCACGACACTGGCGCCTTCGTTTTTCGACCGGACTGCGCGCCGGCAAGGCGCCATGGGTCTCGGTGAACTGCTTTCCCTGATGTCGGCGGCCACTTGGGCCGTGGGCGTCATCTTGTATCGGCAACTGGGCGCGACGCTGCCGCCACTGCCCTTAAACCTGATGAAGAACGTGCTGGTCCTGGGCATGGTCATCGCCGCCGTTCCGATCATCCACGGCACCGCCCTGCCGTCGTTTACGACCTCGCAAATTCTGATTTCACTCGCGAGTGGCGCGATCGGCATCGCCGTGGCCGACACCCTCTATTTCCGCGCACTCAACCAACTGGGCGCGGGCCGCATGGGCGTGCTGGGCAATGTCTACAGCCCTGCGGTCATCGTGCTGGGCGTGGTGTTTCTGGATGAGCGCCTCGGGCCGCTGCAGATGGTGGGCTTCGCCTTGGTCAGCCTTGGCGTATTCCTCGTCGCCGAACGGCGGGCGACGGACGTCGGCGGCGGACGTGAGCTCTTGCGCGGCTTAGCGATTGGCTTCGTGGCAATCTTGTTGATGGCGGTCGCCATCATCATGGTCAAGCGCACGTTGGAAGCGCAGCCGCTGCTCTGGGTGACGGCGCTGCGCATGGTTGGCGCAGTGATCGGCTTGCTGCTTGTGGCATGGTGGTTTCGCGGGCATGCACGAATGGCAATGCCGACGCTCAGCGCTGTGCCATGGGGCCGCTTGGTGATTGCCGCGTTTGTGGGGCAATTCCTGTCGATGGTGCTGTGGATGGGCGGATATAAGTTCACGACAGCCTCTGTGGCGGCTATCCTCAACGAAAGTTCGTCCGTGTTCATTCTGCTGCTGGCCTGGGCGTGGCTGAAGGAACCCCTAAGCCGACGCGCCCTCGTCGGCGTCGCGCTCACCATTGCCGGCGTGGGCTGCATGCTGATTCCGACCGGATAAGGAGCCGAATGGCCGAGTTGCCCCACCTGCACGAAGATCCCAACGCTTCCGGCCACTGGCTCGCGGTCGGGGACTGGACGTTGGCGCATGCGGCAACGCTGGACGGCTTTTCGGCGCGGCCTGTCGTTCCTGCCGGGACAAACCTCCGTCTTGATGCGCGAGACATCACGCAAATGGACGCGAGCGGCGCGATGCTTTTGTGGCGACTGGTCAGCCAGGCCGGCATCGATGCCGATGGCTTGACGCTTCGGGATGAGCACCGGACCCTGTTCGATGCCGTTGAGGGCATCTGCCAAAACCCGCCGCGTGCGGTGGTGAAAGATTACGGCGTGCGGGCCATGCTCTCCCGCATCGGCTGGACCGTTGAAGACAATGCGCGCGAAGTTGTGGCTCTGATTGCCTTTGGCGGCGAAGCCCTGCTCACGGCGCTGCGCATCGGCTGGAATCCCCGACGCTGGCGCTTCACGTCCACCGTCTCGCACATGGAGTCGGTCGGTCTCGATGCCGTGCCTTTGGTGCTGCTTTTGAGCTTCATGGTCGGCGCGGTAGTGGCGTTTTTGGGATCCGAAGTGCTGGCTGAATTCGGCGCCGAAATCTTCGTTGTCGAACTCATCGGCATCAGCTTCTTGCGCGAGTTTGGCGTACTGCTGACGGCCATCCTTCTGGCCGGACGAACGGCCAGCGCCTTCACCGCGCAGATCGGCGCCATGCAGTCCGGCGAAGAAATCGACGCCATTCGCACGCTGGGCCTCAATCCGATGGAGCTGCTGGTGCTGCCGCGGATCGTCGCCTTGGTGTTGATGCTGCCCCTACTAACTTTCTTAGCCATGATGGCGGGCATCGCCGGCGGCATGACGATTGGCGCGACCCTGCTGGGCATCTCGCCAGAAATGTTCATCGCGCGCCTTCAAGACACCATTGAGATTCGCCATTTCTTTACCGGCATGGCGAAGGCGCCCGTGTTCGCCATCATTATTGGCCTCATCGGCTGCCTCGAAGGCATGCAGGTTCAGGGCACCGCGCAATCGGTCGGTGAGCGCACCACGTCGAGCGTCGTGCAGACCATTTCCTTGGTGATCATCGTCGACGCTCTGGCGGCCCTCTGGTTCATGGAGATGGGCTGGTGAGCGGCCCCGCGATCGAAGTACGCGGCCTGCGCACCGCGTTCGGCACGCAGGTGGTTCACGAGAACCTCGACCTGACCATCGAGCGCGGCGAAATCGTTGGCGTCGTCGGCGGTTCGGGGTCGGGCAAGTCCGTGCTGATGCGCGCCATCCTGGGGCTGCGACGACCGCAGGCGGGGAGCATTCAAGTGCTGGGCACCGATGCGCTGGGCGACGATGACGTCTCACGCTTGGCCATCGAACGCCAGACGGGCGTGCTGTTTCAGGGCGGCGCGCTGTTTTCATCGCTCACCGTGCTCGAGAACATCATGGTGCCGCTGAAAGAGCATCACTCGCTTCCTGAAGACCTGATGCACGCGCTGTGCTGGATGAAGCTGCGGCTCGCCGGCCTGCCCTCGAACGCCGCAGAGAAGCTGCCGTCACAGCTCTCTGGCGGTATGAAAAAACGGGCGGGCTTGGCACGCGCCTTAGCGCTTGACCCGCCCCTGCTCTTTTTGGACGAGCCCACCGCGGGCCTCGACCCGATTGGTGCGGCAGCCTTCGATGAATTGATCCTCAGCCTGAAACGCTCCCTCGGGCTGACGGTCTTTCTGATTACGCACGATCTCGACACGCTCTACGCCATCTGCGACCGCGTCGCGGTGCTGGCCGACCGCCGCGTGGTGGCCTGCGCCCCCATCGCCGAGATCGAACGCTTCGAGCACCCCTGGGTGCAGGAGTATTTCCACGGACCGCGCGGCCGCGCCGCGCGAAGCGAGGCCTGATATGGAAACAAAAGCCCACCACGTTTTGGTTGGCGCTTTCACCCTTGTGGTGGTGGTGCTGGCTCTTCTGTTCGCCCTTTGGGCGGCAAAAACCGTGTCTGACCGCCAGTGGGACGAGTACGAGGTGATGTTCACCGAGGCCGTCACCGGACTCACTCGAGGCGGCTTGGTGCAATACAACGGCATTGGGGTGGGCGAGGTGCGCGAGTTAAAACTCGACGCCAACGATCCCAGCAAGGTGATCGCAATAATTCGCGTCGCCCGAGATACGCCGGTAAAAACCGACACCAAGGCGAAGCTCGCATTCGTGGGACTGACCGGCGTGGTGCAAATTCAGCTCTCTGGCGGCAGTCAGGCCAGCCCCATGCTCAAAGACGACTTCGATCGCGGGGTGGGTATGCCGCGCATTGCGGCAGAGGAATCCGCCTTTGCCAAACTGCTCGCGTCCTCAGAAGACATCACCACCACCGCCAGCGACGTGCTGCTTCGGATCAACCGCATGCTCAGCACCGAGACGGTCGACAACGTCACGAAGACCATGGCGAATCTCGAGCAAGTGACGGGCACGCTGGCCGGCGAGCGGGAGGACATTGCGCAGATGCTTCGCGACGCCAGCAGCGCGGCCGCGCGACTCGACAAAGTGATGGCCACCGCCGAAGGCACCGTGGGCGGCTTGGACCGAAGCGTCAATGCGCTCGACCGCGACTT
>JBBQIA010000070.1:0-8172 GCA_038324485.1 Lysobacterales bacterium | reverse complement strand
AAGTCCAGCAGTACGGAAAGATCGGCGTCACCGCCGGCCTCACCGTGCTCGCGCAGACGCGAGCGCAGCGCCAGCAGCAGGTAGAACATCACGCCGACGCCGGCCAGCGCCTTGCTAGGAAAGCCATCGTCGCGAAGATTGGGGTTCACGATGGCGTCGGCATTGGGGAGTACATCGCCGGGCAGGTGATGGTCGGTCACCAGCACCTGCCACCCTTGCGCCTTCGCCGCAGCGACGCCGGGCAAACAGGCGATGCCGGAATCGACGGTCACTATCAAGTCGGGCGCAATGCCGATCAGTTCGTCCGCCACCAGTGCCGGCGAAAGCCCATAACCGTGGGCGATGCGGTGCGGCACACGATATGAAACGCGTTTAGCACCAAGCATCCGCAGACCACGAACCGCCACCGCTGTGCCCGTTGCGCCATCGCAATCAAAGTCGCCGACGATGACGATGTGCGCGTCGCGACGCAGCGCGCTCTGCAAAAGATCAACAGCCTCGTCCATCCCGCCCATCTGCCAGGGCGGCAACAGCCGCGCCATTTTCAATTCGGCGTCTTCGGCGGACGCAACCCCACGCGAGGTGTAAAGGCGCTGCAATAGTGCCGGCACCGTTCCCGACCACGGCGCGCCCTCAGGCGTCGGACGACGATGCAGGCGAGGACCTGTACTCACGTCGCAAACGGCCCGTGCGACTTCTTCCAGAAGCACCAACGCTGAGACGACTTCAGGCTGAAGCGCTCGCCATCGGCAAAGTCGAGGACGATCGTGTCGAGGGCACCCTGCCCCATCGCGGCTAGCGCAAGTGCGGCAAGGTCATCAATCACCGACCATCGGCGTTCCGCACGGAGGTCGATGAGGCCGGGCAGCGTCACGTCGATGGCGATGTCGACCGCCGCGCCCGACGCACTGGCATACGCCGCCAGTTCGGGATCGGCGGTTGTTACACGCCCGACCGGGCCCATGACTTCATCAGGCCACGCACCTGCGCCCCAAAACCAAAGGCTGTTCGCCGGCGGCAGCCCGCGCTGCGCGCGCGCCACGTTCACCGGATGCTGGTGCATCACCACTTGAGCCTCGCCCATCAGGCTGCGCCAGCGTCGCGCGTCCGGCCCTTGCGGCAGGTACGGAAACGCGTCGTCGCCGAGGGCGTCGAGCGGATGCGGAAATGGCGGAAGCCGAGTGTCGGCCGGACACTGAAGCACCCACGCTTCCGGCTCGCGCAGATCGATGGCGTAACCGAAGTCACCGAAGAGCGGACGCAACGTATTGAGAATCGCGTGCGCATCGGTGTCGGATAGACCCAGATTTCCCCAAGCCATCAATCGCGCGGTGCTCAAATCAGGCTGCAGCCACACGGGGTCGGCACGAAGCCATTGAAAGGGCTGAACATCGATGAGCGGGCGCGACAGGCGCTCGATCAATGCCGCACTGGGCCACGCGCCAGCGGGCCGAACACGAAAGGGGCGGCGTTGCTGCGCCAGTTCGCCCGCCTCGCAGACAACAATGTCGGCGCGCCCGAGCGCCTTAGCGACGCTGACACTCGGCGTCTGGCCGGCAAAGTGCCGACGCGCGGGCAACATCAGCGTGAGCGACGAATCAGTCATCGTTAGGCGATGTAGCGCACGCCCGTAATCTCGTATTCGCGCTGACCGCCGGGTGCTTCAATAGTCACCGTGTCGCCCTCATGCTTACCAATCAAGGCCCGAGCCACCGGCGCCGAAATCGAGATCAAACGCTGCTTGATGTCGCTTTCGAGCTCACCAACGATTGTGTAAGTGACGGACTCCTCGGTATCCACGTCGGTCAATTCAACCGTGGCGCCAAAGACAATCCGCGACCCCGCGTTCAAGGACGCAATGTCGATCACCTGTGAGTGCGAGAGCGTGTACTCCAGCTCTTTGATCCGGCCTTCGATGAAGCTTTGCTGGTCGCGCGCTGCGTGGTACTCGGCATTCTCTTTGAGGTCACCGTGAGCACGCGCCTCCGCGATCGCCTCGATCACCTTGGGACGCTCGACCGACTTCAGTCGATCCAATTCACCCTGCAGACGCAGTGCACCCGGCTTAGTAAGGGGGGCCATCATGCTTTGATCTCCTTGTGCAGTTCCTGCAGCGACGTCACCCGCGGGTTGTCCCGCGCACTGATGGCGTGAACCAGCGCGCGAGCACCGGCCACCGTCGTCGAGTAAGTAATGCGTTGCTGCAGCGCCTCGCGGCGAATCGAGAAAGAATCGGCAATTGCGATCTTTCCTTCCGTGGTGTTGATGACGTAGCTGATCTCACCGTTCTTGATGAGATCGACAATGTGCGGGCGGCCTTCTGCCACTTTGTTGATGCGCTCCACCGGCAGGCCGCTTTGGCTCAGGAAGTTCGCCGTACCTTCGGTGGCCACCAGCGAATAGCCGCGCTCCAACAGATCACGAGCGACCGGCAGCAGCCGAGCCTTGTCCGCATCGCGCACCGAGCAAAAGACCTTACCCACCGGCGGCGCCTTGATGTTCGCGGCTTCTTCTGCGCGAGCGAAGGCCTCGAAGAAGGTCGGCCCCACGCCCATGACCTCGCCCGTCGAGCGCATTTCTGGGCCAAGAATCGGGTCAACGCCTTGGAACTTCGCAAACGGGAAGATCGCCTCTTTCACTGAGTAGTACGGCGGAATGATTTCTTTTGTTGCGCCCTGCTCGGCCAGGGTCTGGCCGGCCATGCAGCGTGCGGCGATCTTCGCCAGCGGGCGTCCAATCGCCTTTGAAACGAAGGGCACGGTGCGCGAGGCGCGGGGGTTCACTTCCAGCAGAAAGACCGTGTCGCCTTGAATGGCGAACTGCGTGTTCATCAAGCCGATTACCTTGAGGCCGCGAGCCAGCTGAGTGACCTGCTTACGCAATTCGTCCTGAATCTCTTTCGACAGAGAAAACGGCGGCAGCGAGCACGAGCTATCGCCCGAGTGAACTCCGGCTTCTTCGATGTGCTCCATGATTCCGCCAATCAGCACGTTGCCGTCTTTGTCGGCAATGATGTCGACGTCGACTTCCACCGCGTTATCAAGAAAGCGATCCAGCAGCACCGGCGAATCGTTTGAGACTTGAACGGCCTCGCGGATGTAGCGCGATAGGTCTTCGTCGGAATACACGATTTCCATCGCCCGACCGCCCAGCACGTAGCTCGGGCGAACCACCAAGGGGTACCCAATTTCTTGCGCATGGGCCAACGCCTGCTCGGCCGTTCGCGCTGTGCGATTGGGCGGCTGCAGCAAGCCGAGGCTTTCGACCAGCTTCTGGAAACGCTCGCGGTCTTCCGCAAGGTCAATGCTGTCGGGTGAAGTGCCAATCACCGGCACACCGTTCGCCTCCAGCGCACGCGCCAACTTCAGCGGCGTCTGGCCACCGTATTGCACGATGACGCCCTTCGGCTTTTCCAGATCAACAATTTCCAGCACGTCTTCGAGAGTTAGCGACTCGAAATATAGCCGGTCAGAGGTGTCGTAATCGGTCGATACGGTTTCCGGGTTGCAGTTGACCATGATGGTTTCATAGCCACTCTCGCGCAGGGCTAGCGCGGCATGCACGCAGCAATAGTCAAACTCGATGCCCTGTCCGATGCGATTCGGTCCGCCGCCCAAGATCATGATCTTGTCGCGATCGCTCGGATTTGATTCGCACTCGTCCTCATAGGTCGAGTACATGTAAGCCGTCGTCGTCGCGAACTCGGCACCACAGCTGTCGACGCGCTTATAGACCGGACGAACGCCAAAGGCGCGGCGCAGGGCGCGCACGGCCGACTCATCGGTGCCGACCAAGTCGGCAATGCGTGCATCCGAAAACCCAGCGCGCTTCAGCGCGCGCAAGCGTGCCGCATCGAGCGCGGCCAAACCGGCCGCAGTGACCTCGCCCTCCATCGCCACCAACTCTTCGATTTGATCGAGGAACCACGGGTCGATGTAGGACAGCTTGTACACGTCGTCGACGGACAAACCGGCGCGAAACGCTTCCGCAACGTAGAACAGACGCTCGGGGCGCGCGTCGTTCAACTCGCGTCGAATGCGAATCAAACCTTCGTCGCCGCGCTGTGCGTCGCCCGTCGGGTCGAAACCGACCTTTCCGGTTTCCAGCCCGCGCAGGGCCTTTTGCAAGGATTCTTGGAAGGTGCGGCCCATCGCCATCACTTCGCCAACCGACTTCATCTGCGTCGTAAGTCGTGCATCGGCAGCCGCGAATTTCTCGAACGCAAAGCGCGGAATCTTGGTGACCACGTAGTCGATGGAGGGCTCGAAAGACGCCGGCGTGAGGCCGCCGGTAATGTCATTCGTCAACTCATCCAGCGTGTAGCCCACGGCCAGCTTTGCCGCAATTTTCGCAATCGGAAAGCCGGTGGCCTTGGACGCGAGCGCCGAGGAGCGAGACACCCGCGGATTCATTTCAATGACCACCACGCGACCGGTCGTGGCGTTGATGCCGAACTGCACGTTCGAGCCACCCGTGTCGACGCCAATCTTGCGCAGCACCTTGATCGAGGCATCGCGAAGGCGCTGATACTCCTTATCGGTGAGGGTCTGCGCCGGCGCGACGGTGATCGAGTCGCCGGTGTGCACGCCCATGGGGTCTAGATTCTCGATCGAACACACGATGATGCAGTTGTCCGCGCTGTCGCGAACCACCTCCATCTCAAACTCTTTCCACCCCAATACGGACTCTTCGACCAGCACCTCGCCAACCGGCGACAGTTCGAGGCCGCGTTTGACGATGTCTTCAAATTCTTCGCGGTTATAGGCAATGCCGCCGCCCGAACCGCCCAGCGTAAAGCTGGGACGGATGATCGTCGGATAGCCCACCGTGGTCTGAATCTCAACGGCCTGCTCGAAGCTGCGGGCGACAGCAGCCTTCGGGCACTCCAGGCCAATTTCGCCCATCGCGATGCGGAATAGCTCGCGATCCTCGGCCATGCGGATGGCTTCACGCGAGGCGCCGATCAGTTCAACGCCATACTTTTCCAGCGTGCCCGCATCGGCCAAATCCAAAGCGCAGTTCAACGCGGTCTGCCCGCCCATGGTCGGCAGCAGAGCGTCGGGCCTTTCTTTCGCAATGATTCGCTCGACCACGCCGGGGTTGATCGGCTCGATATAGACCGCGTCGGCCATCTCCGGGTCGGTCATGATCGTTGCGGGATTCGAGTTCACCAGAATGACCCGGTAGCCCTCGGCCTTCAGTGCCTTGCAGGCTTGCGCACCGGAGTAATCGAACTCACAGGCTTGGCCGATAACGATCGGACCAGCGCCGATGATTAGGATCGATTTAATGTCGGTGCGCTTGGGCATGGCAGAACCACTACTCGCGTGTCAGGTGGAGGCAAAAAAAGGCCCGGCGCGTAGCCGGGCCCCGAGGTTCAGCGAGCGCTAGACGCCGTCGCATTCGCAGTGGCTTTTTCGCCGATGTGCTTATCGAGGAACACTTCCATCGCGTTGTAGAGGTCGACCTGATTCTGGAAATCAAAGAATCCGTGGCCCTCTTTCTCTTCGACGATGGTGACTTCCGGAGGCTTGCCGGCTTCGGTCAAGCGATTAAGCAACAGCGTGTACTGCGAAATCGGCACGCGCTGATCGGCAGCACCTTGAACCAGCATGACCGGCACATTGATGCGATCCACGTTATAGGCCGGCGACTGCGCGCGACGATCTGCTTCGGTCTCCGGATGAATGCGACGCAGGTAGCCGCGACCGCTTTCCGACTCCGGAATGTCGCCGTCTGTAAACATCAGCGGGATCGAGTAAACGCCCACATACCCGATCGTGCACTGGTAGCGCGTCGGCTCACGAACAATCGACTGCAGCGCGGCATAACCACCGTACGACGCGCCATAGGTGCAAATACGATTCGGGTCAGCGATGCCTTGATCGACCGTCCACTGCACGGCGTCGGTCATGTCGTCGACCATCGTCGTGCCCCAGTTGCGGTATCCGCTGGACTCGAACGCGCGGCCATAGCCGCCCGAGCCGCGGAAATTGATCTGCAGAACGCCGTAGCCACGATTGGCCAAGAACTGGACTTCCGGGTTGAAGCCCCAGTTGTCGCGGGGACCGTGCGGGCCACCATGCGGATTGAGGATCAGCGGCACCTTGCGGCCTTCGGCGTCACGGGGAAGCGTCAGGTAGCCGTGGAGGATTTTTCCATCCCGAGCCGTGACCGTAATGGGCTGCGAATCCGCCATCTGCTCGGGCTTGATCCATTCCATACGTGACAGAAGGAAGCGCGCCTGGCCGGCGTCACGGTCAAACAGGTAGTACGAACCCGGATCGCGATCGCTGGCCGCCATGATCAGCGCCTTCTTACCGTCTCGGCTAATTCCGCCGATCGATACCGCATGGTCAGGAAACGCCGCCACGAGGCCCGCTGCGAGCTTCGTGTCCGGATGCTCGGTGTTGACCCAGTCGTAAGCCGGAACGCCGTCTTGGTAGCGAACAGCAAGGATGGTCTTGCCATCACCGCTGGTCAGCGCGCCCGACGGATCGACATTGGCATTGGACGACATCAGCGACTCTTCGCCGGTGCGAGGATCCACGCGCACCATTCGCGATGGCTCGCCATTGTCGCTCACCGACATGATGATGCCTTCGCCATCAGCCGCGATGCCCCACGGACGACGAGAATTTGCCGCACCCATTTTCGCGCTGTGGAGCAAGCGCCAGTCGTCGCCGACGCGCTCGTACACCACTTCGGTCAAATCGTCGTTCTGACCGACCGAGAAACGCACCTTGCCATCGCTGTCAGTGATGAAGGAGCCGTTGTCGATCGGGGCAGAGGCCACCGGACGAACCGAGCCGTTCACCGTATCGAGGCGCATCAAGAACGCACCGTCAATCGAGCGCGATACCAGAATGTAGCGGTCGTCATTCTCGAGCGTATCGACGATCTGATACGTATTGCCGTTCGGAATGTCCGAGCGGCGCTTGCCGTCCACGTCGCTGGCGAACAAATCGCCCTGACCGACGCGGAAATCGAAGCGACCCACCTTGCGAGTCACGTTCATTAGGAATCGACGATCGCTGACCCACGTGACGCTCTCAATGTGGCGCTTAGAACCGTAGTCCCAGCGGCCCATCGGCGTGAGGTCGGAGGTCCTCAACACCGCTAAAATGGTGCGGTCTTCCGTCGGCTGACTCACCGCCAGATATTCACCGGTCGGCGAAAGCGAAACGCTCGTAAACGAGGCGTCGCGGAAAAAGTCTTCCACCGGCACGCGTTCGGCGGCGGCAAGAACCGGAACACAAAGCAGGACCAAGCCTGCCAGTCGCTTCATCAACATCGTTCGCACTCCTGCTGTTCGGGGGATCACGGGGTGGAGGCCTGCATCAGGCCGATAAATCGGTCAAACAATCCGGCCACGTCATGCGGTCCGGGACTTGCTTCTGGGTGCCCCTGAAAACTAAATGCGGGGACGTCGGTACGGGTAATGCCCTGATTGCTGCCGTCGAACAAGGAGCGATGCGTGACTCGCAGGGTCGAAGGCAAACTGGCCTCATCCACGGCGAAACCGTGATTTTGGCTAGTGATCATGACGCGCCCAGTGTCGAGATCAATGACGGGATGATTCGCGCCGTGGTGGCCGAACTTCATTTTCACCGTCTGAGCACCACTCGCCAATGCCAGAAGTTGGTGCCCAAGGCAGATGCCGAAGGTGGGCACCTTCGCAGCCAATATCTCGCGGATGGCGTCAATCGCGTAATCGCAAGGCGCCGGATCGCCAGGGCCATTCGACAGAAAGACGCCGTCCGGATTCATCGCCAGCACATCAGCCGCGGGCGTCTTCGCCGGCACCACGGTCAGGCGACAGCCGCGATCGGCCAGCAGTCGAAGAATATTGGTCTTGACGCCAAAGTCGTAGGCCACAACGTGAAAGCGGCCGTCCGTTTGGGCAAAGCTGCCCGTATCGAGATCGAGCGAACCTTCCGTCCACTCGTGAACGCGGTCGGTGGTGACCACCTGCGCGAGATCAAGATTCTTCAGCCCCGGGAATTTCCGTGCTGCCTCGACGGCGCGATCCACATTGATGTCGCCGGCCATCAGCGCGCCGTTTTGCGAACCCCGCTCACGCAGCAAGCGAGTCAGCTTGCGCGTATCGATGCCGGCAATCGCCACCACGCCGCGCTTAGCCAGCCATTCCGGCAAGGCCTCTTGCTGACG
>JBBQIA010000069.1:0-8206 GCA_038324485.1 Lysobacterales bacterium | reverse complement strand
CCGCGCCCGAGAACGACGTCCAAGCGATGTCGAAGACCCACGAGTTCAGGTAGTTGAATTCGGCGCCCACCGTGAGCGACTTGCGGCCCTCAAGGAAGTTGCCACCCGGGCCCGGCGTGATGCCCTCGACGTCGTGGTTGAAGGCCACGCGCGGCGAGAAGGTAAACGCGGTGCCGAGGAAGCTGTTGTAGTCCGCGCGAGCCGCCAGACGATAGCCCCACGAGAAATCAGTCGGGAAGCCATCGTTGAGGGTCTGCGGATTACGCGTGCAGCCGGCCAGCGCCGGGTTGAACACCGCCGCCGCGTTGGTGCCAATGAACACCGGCACGTCGGCAATCGAGCAGCCGCCGCCGGTATCGGTACCTTCACCTTCGTAGCGCAGGTTCTTGTTGATGTCGACCTGCGTCATGCCGACTTCGGCGACGGTGGCGATCTGATCGGCACCGAGGGTTTGGCCGAAGACCTTGGTGAAGGTCATCTGCACCTGGGTCATTTCATGCTCGCGCCAGCCACGAATTTCCTGACCAAAGACGGCCTGGCCGAGTTGGCTGCGGAACTGGTACGCCGGCGGCGCGCCCTGAGCGGCGATCAGCGTGTTGAGTGGGGTGAGTGCCGCAAACAGCAGCTCCACGTCGTCAAGCTGGAAGGGCGCGTTGGGGCGGTAGCTGACTTCACCCTGGAAGGCGATGCCGCCCGGGATGTTGGTGTTCCACGACATGCCGTACAGCTGGATGTCTTCCGGATACTCGACGAAGAAGCGACCGGTGTTAGCCGCCGTTCCTGTGACCGCGCGACCGCTAAGCAGCGGCAGACGGCTGTGGTAGTTCATGAAGTAAAAGCCGAACTCGGTATCGCCGAGACCCGCGGCATACCAGCGAACCGCTGCACCGTACTGGCCATCGTCGCGCGCAGCGCGATCAGGCAGGCGGGCCACGGCGGCGCCACAGCCAATGCTGGCGATGGTGGCGTTGCTGACGCCGGGCGGCAGGCCGGCGATGTTGAGGTCGGTGTTGAGCACGCCGGCCGGACCGCCGAAGCAGGTGGCGAAGAAGCGCTCGGGGTTGTTGACCGGCTGCGGCACGGTGCCGAAACCGAGCATCACGTAGTTACCGCCCGGAGTCGCGAAGTCGTTGGCGCTGAAGTAGGTGCCCGAGGCATCGACTTCGATCTCTTCGAACTCAAACAGGTAGAAGCCTTCAACCGCGACCGTTTCGGTCAGGTTGAACGAAGCGTAGAGCGAGTCGACCGGCAGGAAAGCTTCCTTCAACTCGGAACCGGCGACGCGAAGCGCCGAAAGGTCGACCGGGTTGACGACGTTGATGCCGTTCTGGATGAAGGTGCTCTCGCCCCAGCTAATGACCTGACGACCTAAGCGCGCCGTGCCGCTCTGCTCGCCGATGCTGAAATCGTGAAACACGAACGCGTCAAGCAGACGGAAACGTTCACCGATGCGATTCTTGGCCTCTTCGGTCAGGTCGGCGCGGTCGGCATTTTCAAAGTCGTAGAAGTAGGTGGCGCGGGTGAAAGCACCCCAGTTACGCCAGCCGAGCTTCATCTCGGAGGTGATCTTGAAGGTGTTGGCGATCGCGTCGCCCTTGTCGTACTTCAGGTTGCCGTCGTCACGGTTGACCGAGAAGCGGCCCGGCGCAGCAATCTGCGCAGCCGAACCCGGGAAGCCGCCCGCGCAAGCGGGGAAGGGGTTGGCCGCCGACGGCGCCGGCAGCGGCAGAACGGTGCGGTTCTGGGCGCAGAGCAGCGGATTAAACACCGCCTTGCCGATCAGGTTCGGGTCTTGGTCTTCGGTGCGCTGCGAATAGCCGTAGGACACGGTGGTCGCGACGCTACCGGTGAACTCGCCGGTACCGAACTCGAAGGCCTGAGCAGCGGGAGCAAGCAGCGCCAAGCCGACGGCAGCGGCGAGTGGAGCGAGCGCGAAACTGCCGCGCGCAGAATGATTGGACTTCATCAGGACTTCCTCGAAACGTGAGTCGGGACAGGTGCATCGGAATCGGCTAGAGGAAAAACTCTAAACGACGGCAACCCCATATTAAGGTTGCGTTATGCGAGAAGGCAATGCTCTGCCGTATGGAAGACGCGGATGCGCCTCAAACCGACGGAAAATCCTCGGAGCGCGGGGCGAAGCCGCGGGGTGCCCAGCCCCAGTGTTCGCGGGCTTTTGCCCCATCAAACACGAGGTCTTGGCCTAGTCGGGACACCCTGCCACGCAGTCCTGAATGGGCGTGACCGAGGGCAGCGACCCAAGGCCAAGGCAGGGGAAGAATGCTGCATCGCGGCGCACCGGTGCGCACGGCCTTGGCCAGCATGGCGCCGTACGCGACGCGTTCGCCGCCGGGTAAATCGAAGGCGCCGGTCACTGGTTCAGGGGTCGTCAGCAGGCCTCCGGCCAGCGCCGCGAGGTCGGCGGTGTGCACCGGCTGCCGCAGGCCCGGCGCGTCAATGGGCAGGGGCAGAACCGGCCAAGTTCGGGCGAGGCGAACGATTTGGCTCACCGTGGCATCGCGCCCACGGCCCCAGATCAAGGTGGGGCGCAGCACCGTGCAGGGCGTTCCGCGCGCCGCGCAGGCCGCGAACAGGGCCGATTCGGCGGCCGCAAGACGTGCGGCCGTGTCGCGTTCGGCCGGGTCGGGAGAATGCTGCTTGGTGCCGAGGCTGGTCGACCCGAAGGCCACGACGCGCCCGCCGCGCACTCGACCTGCGGCCACCGCCGCGGCAAACGCATCCAGTGGACCAAGACTTAACACCGCATCGAAAGCCTGCGCATCGTTGAAGGTGTCGAGCGCCCCGGATTGCCACTGCACGCCAGCGTCGGACTGCGGCTGCGCGCGGCGCGACACCGCGAGCGCGGCCATCGGCAAGCCGTGTTCACGCATCGCGTCGCCGAGTTGGCCGCTGAGGCCGAACACCAGCAGTGGAGGACGCGACATGGCGGTAGCTTCCTGAAATTCCGCCGCCGAGGATGCCATGCTCGGGCGCGATTCCGCCCACCATCGGCCTGTTGATGACCGACACCTCGACCGAGATCCGCCCTATTGCGCGCGTCGCACTTTGGCTCGTGCCCGTCCTCGCCGTGGCGTTCTACTTTGCTTTGCGCGCAGGCGGCAGCAGCGAGGCTCTGGCTTTTACGGCAGCACTCACTCTTTGGTGTGCCGGATGGTGGGTGACCGAGCCCGTGGCGCCGGCCGTGACCGCCCTGCTGCCGCTGGCCCTGCTGCCGATGGCCGATATTTTGACGCCAACCGAAGTCGCGCAGGCCTACGGCAATAGCCTGATTCTCCTGCTGCTGGGTGGCTTCGTGCTCTCGATGGCGGTCGAACGCAGCGGGGCGCATCGGCGGCTGGCGCTAGGCATGGTGCGTGCGGTGGGCGGCAACAGCGGGCGCGCCGTGCTGTGGGGCTTCATGATTGCGTCGGCGGGTTTGAGCATGTGGATTTCGAACACCGCCACGACCTTGCTGCTGCTGCCGGTGGCTTTGGCCGTTTTGGCCGACTATCGCGATCCCCGCTTGGCCGTGCCGCTGATTCTTGGCATTGCCTATGCCGCCAGCATTGGCGGGTTGGGAACGCCCATCGGCACGCCGCCGAATCTGGTTTTCATGAGCGTCTACCAAGAAACGACGGGCAAGAGCTTTGGCTTTCTCGACTGGATGCTCATCGGTATTCCGGTGGTCATCCTGATGGTGCCGCTGATGGCCCTGTGGCTGGGCCGCGGTCTGCGCGGTGCGCCCAAGGCCGAACTGCCGGCGCGTCCGCCGTGGACCCGCGCCGAACGTCGCGTGCTGGCGATCTTTGGCGTCACGGCTCTAGCGTGGGTCTTCCGCGAGATGCCCTTCGGCGGCTGGAGCGGCTGGCTGGGCTTGCCCGGCGCCACCGACACCGGCGTGGCGCTCTGTGGCGCGCTGGCCATGCTGGTGGTCAGCGACGGCCGCCGCGGTCGCGTGCTGACTTGGCAAGACGCCGAGCGTCTGCCTTGGGGCGTGCTGGTGCTCTTCGGCGGCGGCATTGCGCTGTCGATGGCCTTCCAGTCCTCGGGCTTGAGCACGATCATGGCCGCGCAATTGAAGGTGCTGGCCGATCTACCGCTGATCTTGATGCTGGTGATGATCGTCGGCAGCGTGGTGCTGCTCTCAGAAATCGTCAGCAATACGGCGACGGCGGTGTTGCTCATGCCGATCATGGCCAGCGTGGCGATTGCCGTCGACGTCGACCCCGCACTGCTGATGTTTCCAACGGTATTGGCCGCGAGCGTGGGCTTCATGCTGCCGGTGGCCACCGCGCCGAACGTGATTGCTTATGGCTCGGGGCGCGTGCCGGCGCAGCGCATGCTGCGCGAAGGCGCGGTCATGGACGTGCTGGGCACGCTGGTGGTCTGTGCCGTCTGCTACGTCGTGTTTCGCTAAGCGCTGCGTCGCACGGAAGCGAACGCGCTAGCCGGGCGCACTAACTCGCCCAAAACATTCGCGCGAACAGCGCCAGCGCCGTCAAGCTCATCAGCAGCAGTCCGGCGCCGCGACCAATGGGGCGCACCGGGCGCGCCACCCACAGCAGTGCGACCAGCAAGATCAGCCCCTGCACCAAAGGGTGCGCCAGCAGCGCCAACGAGATCGAGAAGGCCGGCGTGGCAGTGATCAGGGCCAAGCCCACGGCCACAACCGTCAGCACAAGGCCGCCGCCCAAAATCGCTGAAAACGCGGCCGCGGCATCACCGAAGCGCGCATTAAAGGTGGCCACGATGCCCACCGCCGCGCCGACGCCAAAGGCCACCGGCAAACCCGCCGCGCCTAGGCCATCGGCACCGGGCACCAGGGCCACGCCCGACCCGGCCGCCAGAAGGCCGCGTGCGCCAAGCACGAGCAAAAGCAGGCCAAGACCCAGCCGGAACAGATTGCGCGTCCAGCCTTCGCGACTGGCGGCGAACTCGGCCAATTCGGCGCGAGCTTTGTCGTCATCCAGCACCTTCCACGGCCGCACGCGCAGCACCACGCCGGTCGAGACCAATAAGCCGGCCGCGCCGAAACCGAGGGTGCCGAGTGCGGCGCCGTGCGCCACCGTGGCCGCCACCGACACGTCTTGCCATGCGGCGGCGCCCAGCACCACGACCAGACCCGGAAAGGCATACGCCACGAACACTAAGGCCAGTCCGGTTCGTAGCGGCGACAGACCGCCCTGCTGCAGCGCACCGGCAAAGCCCTTCATCGCCGTGTCGGTGCCCAGCAGTAGCGCAATCAGGCCGCCAAGAAAGTAGAGAAATTCCATTACTTCTTCTTTGGAATATAGAGGTCGGTGATGGTGCCTTCGACCATTTCAGCCGCCATGGCGACGGTTTCGATCAGGGTGGGATGCGGATGAATGGTGTGCCCGATGTCACCCACTTCTGCACCCATCTCGATGGCCAGCGCCACTTCGCCGATCAGGTCACCGGCATTGGTGCCGACGATGCCGCCGCCAATCACCCGATGCGTTGCGGCATCGACGATGAGCTTGGTCAGGCCTTCGGTGCGACCGTTGCCGATGGCGCGACCGGAGGCCGCCCACGGGAACTTGCCGACGTCCACGCTGAGGCCCTTGGCCTTGGCCTCGGCTTCCGTCACGCCAACCCACGCCACTTCCGGGTCGGTGTAGGCCACGGACGGAATGACGCGCGCGACCCACTCGCGCTTCTCGCCGGCCGCCACTTCCGCTGCAAGCTTGCCTTCGTGGGTAGCCTTGTGCGCCAGCATCGGCTGACCGACCAGATCGCCAATGGCAAAGATATGCGGCACGTTGCTGCGCATCTGCCGGTCCACCGCAATGAAGCCGCGGTCACTCACCTGCACGCCGGCCTTTTCAGCCGACAGCTTGGCGCCGTTCGGCGTGCGACCCACCGACACCAGCACGCGATCAAAGACCGCTGCGTCGGGCGCTTTGTCGCCCTCGAAGCGCGCCTTCAGGCCTGCCTTGCTTGCGGTGACTTCGGCGACTTTGGTGTTCAAGTGCACGGCGACGCCGCGCGACTTCAGCAGGTCGGCCAGAGGCTTGACGAGGTCGAGGTCGGCGCCCGGCATCAGCTGCGGGCCCAGTTCAACAACGGTCACGGCGCTTCCTAATCCGGAATACACGCAGGCCATTTCCAAGCCGATGATGCCGCCGCCCACGACCAGCAGGGCCTTCGGAATGTCAGCCAACTCGAGGGCGTCGGTTGAATCCATCACGCGAGCGTCGTCCCATGGGAAGCCGGCCAATTTCACCGGCTGCGAGCCCGCCGCGATGATGGCTTTCTCGAAAGCCAGTCGCTGCGTCCCCTCGGCCGTCGTGACGTCGAGTTCGTTCGCGGACACAAACGCCGCACTGCCGGTGATGACCCGCACCTTGCGCTGCTTGGCCATGCCGGCAAGGCCTTTCGTCAGCGTGCCGATGACTTTTTCTTTGTGCGCGCGCAGCGCATCCACGTCGATCGACGGCGCCGCAAAGCGAACGCCGATGGCGGCCATGTGCTTCGTTTCTTGAATGACCGCCGCGGTGTGCAGCAGGGCCTTCGACGGAATGCAGCCAACGTTGAGGCAGACGCCGCCGAGGCTCGCATAGCGTTCAATCAGCACCACATCGAGGCCTAAGTCGGCGGCGCGGAATGCCGCGGTGTAACCGCCCGGACCGGCGCCGATGACGACGAGTTGGCAGCGATGATCGGCCGCTTTACCGTCGCGGCTCGCTGCCTTGGGTGCGTTGACCAGTGGCGCAGGAGCGTCGGCAGCAGCTGGAGCGCTTGCCGCAGCGGGCGTTGCGGCCACGGGCGCCGGCGCAGCGCCCTTAGGTGCGGGTGCAGAAGAAACGGCCTCCGCGACCTCGAGCTCGGCAATCACATGCCCTTCGGAGACTTCGTCACCTAAGACGACCTTCAGCGACTTGATGGTGCCGGCTGCCGGCGACGGCACTTCCATCGTGGCCTTGTCACTTTCCAAGGTGACCAAGCCTTGGTCCTTCGTCACCGCCTCACCCGGCTTCACCAACAGCTCGATGACGGGAATGCCGGCGCTACCGCCGAGATCGGGCACTTTGACTTCGACGATGGCCATGCTTAGACGTCCTCAGGCTTTCGAATTAAGGGGCTATCTGGGCGCACCGCATCGGCCCAGCGCAGCGAATACAGGTCGTGACGACGGTCGCGCAAGTTCAAGACCGTTCCCGACTGCCGCGCCGCAACCAAGTCATCCAAACGCAAATCAGCGAAGGCCACAGCCTCGGTGTTCGGTGTGGTGTCGGCGGCAATGCCCTCCGGGGCGAAGGGGAAGTCGCAGGGCGTAAAGATGCCGCTCTGCGCGTACTGGATGTCGAAATTATTCACGCCCGGCAGGTTGCCGCAATTGCCGGAAGTGACCACGTAGCACTGGTTCTCCGTGGCGCGCGCAAGGCAGGAATAACGCACGCGCAGATGGCCTTGGCGCACGTCGGTGCAATACGGCACGAAAAGGATCATCGCGCCTTGGTCGACCAAATGACGGCCCAGTTCCGGGAACTCGCTGTCGTAGCAAATCATCACGCCGATCGGGCCACAGTCGGTGTTGATCGCCCGCGCGGTGTCGCCGCCCTTGATCTTCCACCAGCGCCGCTCATTAGGTGTGATGTGGATTTTCTCTTGCTCGTGCAGCGACCCATCACGCAGCGCGACGTAACAGATGTTGTGGATGTCGCCATCGTCGACCACGGTGGGGTGCGAGCCACCGATGATGTTGATGTTGTGCTTCACGGCCAAATCGACCAGCAGCGCTTTGAACTCACTCGTGTAGCGCGTCAGCGCGCGGATCGAATCTTCGGGCGAGAGTTTTTTGTTCTCGATCGACAACAGCTGCAGGGTGAACAGCTCCGGGAACAGCACGAAGTCGCTGCGATAATCAGCGGCGACGTCGACGAAATATTCCACCTGCGTGGCGAAGGCCGCGAAGCTGTCGATGCGGCGCTGCTGGTACTGCACGGTGGCGATGCGCACGGCATCCGGCCAGCCGCGTTTTTGCGCCGCGCGGATCACCGGATGATCGGACACGTTGGGATTCCGCCAACGAAGCAGTACCGCCTGACCCAGTGATTCCGCATCGCTGGGCAAATAGTCCGGCAGCAGACGCACCGGCTCGAAGCCGTTGCGCATCTGGAAGCCCAAGGTCGGGTCGCGCAAGCTGCCGTCCATCACCGCATCCAGATAGGCCTGCGGCGAACCC
>JBBQIA010000068.1:0-8232 GCA_038324485.1 Lysobacterales bacterium | reverse complement strand
GAAGCGAATCCGTAAATCATCAGGCAGCCCATCGGTGCCAACAGGGCGAAGCTGTGCTTCAGCGTGCTGACGCCATTGGCGTCGAACACCGCGTGGTAACCCTGCGGCGCAAGACGGCGCGCTTCGGCTACCCAGTCGCAGGCTGATTTATCGATCACTCGGGAAGCGCCAAGGGCTTTGGCGGCTTCACTTTTGTGCGCGGCGCCGACGACGCCCACCGCCTCCACGCCGGCCAAGCGCGCCAGCTGCAGGAGGGCCCCACCCACGCCGCCGGCCGCCGAGTGCACCAGCCAACGCTGGCCGGCTTCGGGCTGCAGCTGCCGATGCGCCATAAACCACGCGGTCAAAAACACCGTCGGCAGTGCGGCGCCTTGCTCGAAGGACAGCGGCTCCGGCAGGGCAAAGACGCGGTCGGCGGCGAGACATAGATGGCTGGTATAGCCGCCGAATAGGGTCACGCCGATGACGCGGTCGCCCACCCCCCAGCCGTCCACGTTCGCGCCGATGGCGTCGATCGTCCCAGCCACCTCGAAGCCCGGCGTAATCGGATAGCCGTGCAGGCGCTTCGCGCTCTCGTAAAGGCCCATGCGGATGATGCCGTCGGCGTAGTTCACGCCGGCCGCCGCGATGCGCAGGCGCACTTCGCCGGGCCCGGGCGTCGGGTCTTCCGACTCGATCAGGCGCAGGGCGTCAAAGCCGCCGGGGCGCTGGATGACGATGCGTTGCATGGCGGGCTCGTTGACGATTCCGCCCAGCCTGCGCGACAGCGCCACAAAAAGAAACGGGCCCGAAGGCCCGTTGCTCTCACTCATTGGCCGAAGCCGTCGAGGCGATGTTTACGCCGGACGCGTGCCGTCGCGGCGCTGGCTGCTGCCGCCATCACGACGCGGTCCGCCGGCATGCGCCTGCGGACGACCGGCATCACGGCGCTGACCGTGACCATCGCGGCGCTGTCCCGGCTGACTCGGACGCTGACCGTCGCGACGCGGCGGCGGGGCGCCCTGCGGGCGACGCGCGCGCTGCTGGCCGGCCGTGCTGTCGTCGTTGATGTCATTGCCTTCGCGGTAGCTCCAATCCGGCGGGAAGCCGTCCATACCGCGCACTTCCAGCGGGTCCTTGAGGATGCGCTGCACCTGACGCAGCAGGCGCGACTCTTCCTTCGAGACCAGCGAAATGGCTTCGCCGGTCAGACCGGCGCGACCGGTGCGGCCGATGCGGTGCACGTAGTCCTCGGCCACCATCGGCATATCAAAATTGATCACGCGCGGCAGGGCCGGGATGTCGAGGCCGCGGGCCGCGATGTCGGTGGCCACGAGAACGCGAACGGCGCCGTTCTTGAAGTCAGCCAGCGCGCGCAGGCGCGCGTTCTGCGACTTGTTGCCGTGGATGGCTTCGGCGCGAATGCCGGCCGCGGTGATCTGCTTCGCCAAACGGTCGGCGCCGTGCTTGGTCTTGGCAAACACCAGCGTCTGGTCTTGGTAATGCGTTGAGAGTATCGAGAGCAGCACTTCGCGCTTCTGCGAATCGCGCACCGGATGAACGCGGTGCGTCACGGTAGCGGCGACGACGTTCGGCGGGCTGACCTGAATTTCCTGCGCGTCGCGCATGGCTTCCCGCGCGATTTCGCGGATGGCTTTGTCGAAGGTGGCCGAGAACAGCATCGTCTGACGCAGCTTCGGCGTGACCGCGATGATGCGGCGGATGGCCGGCAGAAAGCCGATGTCGAGCATGCGGTCGGCTTCGTCGAGCACCAGCACGTCAATGTCGCGCAGGTCGACGTTGCGCTGCTGCATGTGGTCGATCAGGCGGCCCGGGCAGGCCACGATGACGTCGACGCCGCGACGCAGGGCATTGGCCTGATTCACCAGCGAGACGCCGCCGTAAATGACGGCCGTCTTCAGCGAGAGGTATTTGGCGTAGTCGCGCAGGTTGTCATGCACCTGCTGGGCGAGTTCGCGCGTCGGGGCAAGAATCAGCCCACGCGGGTTGCGGGTGCGCTCGCCGGCGGCGAGACGCTGCAGCATCGGCAGGCCGAACGCGGCCGTCTTGCCGGTGCCGGTCTGAGCACCCGCGAGCAGGTCTTTGTTGGCCAACGCGACCGGAATGGCCTCGGCTTGGATGGGGGTGGGGATGCTGAAGCCGAGGTCGGCCAGCGCGCGGCAAAGCTCCGGGCGGAGCCCGAGCGATTCAAAAGTCATGTTGGAACACTCCAAAAACAAAAACCCGGAGCGTTCCCTGGAACCGCGCTGCGAGAGGTGCGGATGAACCGCTGGCGGTGCCCTTGGGCGGGCGGAGGGCCGTGCGCCGACGAACGTCGGGGCTTGCGGCCAGAGTGGGGACCTTGGATCACCCGGCACCGTGAAGTCGCGCACCCTACGGCAAGGACCGCGGCGGCGCCAGCGCCGCGCGGTGGTGGTTCAGCCCGCAGCCAGTCGGCTCGCTGCCTCGGGCACGATCAGCACGTCGGCATCGGCCTGCGCCAGCACCCGCTGCCCGATGCTGCCTAGCAGGCTGCCCAGCCAAGGTCCGTGGCCGCGCGTGCCCAGCGCGATCAGGTCGATTTGCAGGCTTTGGGCCTCGCGTAGGGTCGTGTCCTCGGGCTCGCCGCGGCGAAACAGGCCAATCCAGGTCGGATGGGCCTCGCAGAGGGCCCCAAAGGTCTGCGACGCCGCGGCTTCGGCCTCCGCGCGGAAGTGTTCCAGTTGCGCGGGGTCAGGCCGCATCAGGGCCAAGGTGGCTTCAGGCAGCGGGGCATGAACATGCAGCAAGCGGCGTTCGGCGTCGGGCGCAAGCCTCTCGGCCAGGGCGACGGCGGTCGCCGAGGCCGGGCTGAAGTCGCTGGCGGCCAGCACGCGTCGCCAAGGTGAATGCGCCGGGCGACGGCAGACCAGCAAGGGCAGGGGCGCGCCGTGCACGGCGGCTTGGGCGGTGCTGCCCAGCAGCCGCTGGCCTAAGCCGCGTGGCGAGTGCGTGCCCAGCACGAGCAAGTCGCCGCCCAGGTCTTGAGCTTGCGTGCCGAGGTCGCGTCGGGCGTGACCAATCCGGCAGTGCAGCCCGACCTCGCGGCACTGCCGCTGCGGGTGCGCGTCGAGCTGCCGGCGTAAGGCCGCGTCGCCGGCTTGCTGCAGGGCTTCAAGGCCGATCCAGGCCGCACTGCCGGGGTCGCCCCACGCCGAAACAACCGGAAGCGGTTGCACCACATGAAGCAGGCTGAGCTGAGCGTCCAGAGCCGCGGCCATCGCATCGGCGCGCTTGAAGGCCTCATCCGAGCAGGCGCTGAAGTCCGTCGCGACCACGATGTGACGGGGCGAGATCAACGTAGGGGCATTCGTCATGGCATAACTCCCGAAGTGACATGACCAGACTGCACCGACGCGGGCGCCGCGTCATGACTTCAGTCAAGTACGCGCTTGGCACCGCTGTAGCTGCGGGTCCAGTGCGGCGAGGACAGAGCGTCGATCCGCACCCGTCCGCCGCGACTGGGCGCATGAACGAAGCGGCCTTCCCCGACGTAGATGCCCACGTGGTCGACTCGCCCGCGACTTTGGCGGAAAAACACCAAATCGCCGGCCACCAGCGCGTTCTTCTCGATCGCGCTGCCGGCTTGATTGAACTGATCTTGCGCAGTGCGCGGCAGCGCTAACTCGACCGATTCCCGAAACACGTAGCTGGTGAATCCCGAGCAGTCGAAGCCGCGCTCGGGTGTGGTGCCCCCAAAACGATATGGCGTGCCAATCAGGCCCATGGCCTGCATGAGCACGTCGTCGGTACGCAGGTCGAGTGGAACGGGCGCGCCGGTGCGCGGAACCTGCATGGGGAGCGGTGACGAGGCTTCGGCGCTGCGGCCTTCGGGAGGCCCGCCGCGGGGAGCGCTGGCGCAGCCCACGAGCAGGGCCATCGCCGCCGTCAGCAGCAATGCGGGATAATGGCGAGGCATGGAGTCGCGACCGTTCATGGCCGCGAAGTCTGCCCCATCCCGAGCGCTCCCGAAAAGCGCCCCACGCCTCACCGGAAATCCCATGAAGATTGATAAAGACCACGTCGTCCGCCTGCACTACGCCGTTGCCGAAGCGGGCGGCGCCACCATCGAGAGCTCGCGCGACCGCGAACCGATGGCCGTTCTGATTGGCCACAAGGCCATCATTCCGGGCCTCGAAGCCGCCCTGATGGGCCGCAGCGCCGGCGACACCTTCGAAGTTACCGTTGCGTCGGAAGACGCCTACGGCGAGCGCCATCCCGGCATGGTGCAGCGCATTCCGCGCAAGCACTTCAAGAACCAGAAGCTGGCCGTGGGCATGCAGATTGTCGTCCCGACCCAGATGGGCCCGCGCCCGGTGACGGTCGAAAAGATCGGCCTGTCGGTGGTTGATGTCGATTTGAATCACCCGATGGCCGGAAAAAGCCTGTCCTTCGACGTCGAGATTGTCGACGTGCGTGACGCCACGGCCGAAGAGAAAGACCACGGTCACGTTCACGGCGAGGGCGGCGTCGAACACTGACGCCCCGTAAAGACGCCTCTTGGACTCGACGCCCAGCAGCCCTAGGCTTCAGGGCGTTCTTTTTTTGGAGTGACGGATGACTTCGCAAGGCCAAGGAGTGTCGGTTGCCGAGGGCGACCGATTGGAAACGATGGACATGCTTCGCGGCGTGGCGCTGCTGGGCGTGTTCTTGATGAACATCGAGTTCTTCGTTCGGCCTTTGCACGACTACGGCTCCGGCGTGCCCGCAGGGCAGGGCCTTGATCACGTCCTTGGCGTGCTGATTTACGCCTTGGTGCAGGGCAAGTTTTGGGTGCTGTTCTCGCTGCTGTTCGGCATGGGTTTTGCCCTGATGTCCTCGCGCGCCGAGGCCGCCGGTCGGCCTTTCGTCGGGCTTTATTTGCGTCGGATTATCCTGCTTGGCCTGTTCGGTGCGGCTCATGTTTTGTTGCTGTGGGTGGGCGACATCTTGCTGAGCTACGCCATCACCGCCCTGTTGCTGCTGGCATGCGTTCGCTTGCGCGGCATGCCAGCGGGCCTTGCCGGGATGGCGCTCTATTTTGGCGTTGGCGGGCTTTGGCTGCTGATGGCGGTGGGTCTGTTTTTCTTGCCCGAATCGATTCAAGAGCCCGTTCGGCAGGAAATGGCGGCGCTGGCGGCCTCGGGTGCGCAGGCGCAAGCGGTGTATCAGGACGGCAGCTTTGTCGAGGCCGTCTGGCAACGCATCGCCGACTATCAAACGATCACCCTCAGCAACATGCTGTTTCAGGTGCCGATCATTCTTGGCGTGTTTCTGATCGGGCGCTGGCTGGTGGACTCTGGGCGCCTGCAGGACCCGGCCGCGAACCGTCCGTTTTTTCGCAAGCTGGCCGTCGGCGGCCTCTTGCTGGGCAGCTTGGGCGTGGGCGCGGCGCTGGCCTTGGGAACCACGTTTGATCCGGTCGAGCAGGTGGCTCAGTCCACTCTTGCATTGGTTCTGATGACGCTGGGTAGCTTGCCCATGGCTTTGGGGTATCTCGCCCTGCTGGTTTTGGTCAGCCTTGGGCCGATGGGCCGCCTGTTGCGCGTCTTCGTGCCCGCCGGCCGCATGGCCCTGACCCTGTATTTGATGCAGTCCTTGATCGCCAGCCTGATTTTTTACGGCTATGGCTTGGGCTTGGCTGAGGAATTCGGTCGCACGGCGCAGGTGATGATGGTCGTGATCGTGTTCGCCCTGCAGGTGGCTTTCAGTCACTGGTGGCTGGCGCGCTTCCGGCAGGGGCCGCTGGAGTGGCTGTGGCGGGCCGGCACCTACCTGCGTTGGTCGCCCCTGCGCCGAACCGACACCGCCCATGGCTGAAACGGTGGATGACGTCATCGTTGTTGGCGGCGGGGTCATTGGCCTCGCCTGCGCGCAGGCCTTGGCCGAAGCGGGGCGCCGCGTGCGCGTGCTCGAAGCGGGCGCGCTGGGCGCGCAAACCAGCCACGGCAACTGCGGCACGCTCACGCCTAGCCACGCCCTACCGCTGGCCTCGCCCGGCATGGTGGCGCAGGCGCTGCGCTGGATGGGAGTCGCCGACGCGCCGTTTCTGGTTCGGCCGCGCTTCGACCCGGCACTGTGGTCGTGGCTGCTGCGCTTCGCCCGGCGCTGCGACCCGGCGACGTTCAAGGCGGCCATCGCCCCGAAAGCGGCCCTGCTGCAGTGTTCGCAGGCGCTGCTGTCCGACCTGATTGCGCGCCGCGGGCTCGACTGCGGCCACCGTCGCGATGGGCTGCTGTACGTCTATCGCGACGCCGCTGGCTTCGAGTCTGCTCTGCAGCGCCACGCCCTGCTCGCCGAGCACGGCATCGTCGTCGAGACCTGGGATGGCGCAAGGACGGAACGCGAGGAGCCCGCCCTGAAGCCCGGCGTCGCCGGTGGGCTGTTTTTCCCCGGCGACGGTCATCTTCGTCCCGAACGCTACTGCGCGGAATTGGCCCGCGTGGCGCGGGAGGACGGCGCCATCATTGAAGTGCACGCGAGCATTGCCGACCTGCAGCGCGTCGCGGGCCTGTGGCAAGCCAAAGACGCGAACGGCCGCCGCTGGGCCGCGCGCGACGTGGTGATTGCCTCTGGCCCATGGGCGGCGCGCATGACGCGAGCCTTCGGCCTTCGCCTGCCGATCGTTCCGGGTAAGGGGTATTCGATCACCTACTCGCGCCCCAGTCTGGTGCCGCGCCGGCCCTTGGTGCTGCGCGACGCATCGGTGTGCGTGACCGCGTGGGAGGACGGATTTCGCTTGGGCAGCACGATGGAATTTGCCGGCTACGACACGCGGCTGACGCCGGCGCGGCTTTCGGCGCTGGAAAGGGGCGCAGCCGCTGCGCTGCACGAGCCATTCGGCGCGGTAAAGCGCGAGGAGTGGTTCGGCTGGCGACCGATGACTTGGGATGACCTGCCGGTGCTGGGCCGCGTGCCGTCGCAGCCGGGGCTGTGGCTGGCGGCGGGCCACGGAATGATGGGTGTATCCATGTCGGCGGCCAGCGGGCGCTTAATGGCCGATGCCCTGATCGGGCGCGAGCCCGTCATCGACCCGACGCCCTATCGTGTAGAGCGCTTCGGATAAGCGGGCGTTTGTCGGCGCGGACGGCTTGCCACACCCGACTTACACTCCGCCCATGGAATTGTTCACCCTTCGCCAAGGCCGCGCTCCGCTGCTGATCAGCGTGCCCCACGATGGGGCGTATATCCCCGCTTCGCTCGCCGCGCGCATGCAGCCCGAGTCCCGCAGCGCCCCAGACACCGACTGGTGGATGTCCGAGCTCTACGGCCCGATTGCGGAGGCCTTAGACGCCTCGTTGATCGTGCCGACGCACTCGCGATACGTGGTCGACCTCAATCGCTCGCCTGATGACGTGTCGCTCTATCCGGGTCAGAACACCACCGGTCTCTGCCCGTGGGTGCGCTTCAGCGGCGAGCCGGTGTACCTCGACGGCCAAGCGCCGGAGGCCAATGGCATTAAGGCGCGCGTCGACACCTACTGGCGCCCGTATCACCACGCCTTGGCGGCGGAATTGGCGCGACTTCGCGCCGCGCACCCGCGCGTGCTGCTGTGGGAAGGCCATTCCATCGCCTCGACCCTGCCGTTTTTGTTCGAGGGCGAACTGCCGGAACTCAACCTCGGCACCGTCAGCGCCACCAGCTGCAGCCCGGTTGCGCGCGACGCGGTTGCCGCAGCCTTGGGCGAGCAAGTCCGCTTTTCCTGGGTGGTCGATGGGCGCTTCAAGGGCGGCTACATCACGCGTCATTACGGCCAGCCTGAGCAGGGCATCGAGGCCGTGCAGCTGGAAATCGCCCAGCGCGCTTACATGACTGAGCCTTCGGGCCGCTTCGATTCGGTTCGGGCGCGGCCGCTGCAGCAGGTCGTTCAGGCTTTGATTGAGGCGGCGCTTGGCGCAGCGTCAAGATAAACCGCAGCTAAACGCCTATCTGATCGTCAGATTCCCGTCATGGTCAACATGTAAATGTATCGTTAATCAGACTGACAACGCCCCGCGTACGGAACCCCCCATGCCCACTGCACCGACCTTTGCTCGTGTTCTCGTCGCCGGTCTTGTCGCGCTGCTGATGGTGGTCATCTCGAAGGCCGAAGCCTCGGCTTAAGCGTATCGACGTACCGCGCCGCCCTGAGCGGCGCGAGTAGATTTCAGACTTCCAGAGACGCTAAGTCGCCCTTGTTTTCAAGCCAGCTCTTGCGGTCACCCGCGCGCTTTTTGCTACGCAGCATGTCCATCA
>JBBQIA010000067.1:0-8236 GCA_038324485.1 Lysobacterales bacterium | reverse complement strand
CACCTGCAGCCGGGAGAAGTCTGGCGCTGGTCGCTGCGCTTCGACGCTTCAGCATCCGCATCCGGCCCCGGTCAGGGCGACCCCGCGCGCCGCGCCCTGATGTTCGGTCGGGCCGGCGAGGCGGTGGTGCAGTCGACCAGTCGACCCGTCCGCCTGTCGCCAGCGACCGGCGTCGATGCGCTGCGAGCCGACATCAGCCAGCGCATTGCCCATCACCTCGGTGACGAAGGCGGGCGATTCGTCGCGGCGCTGGCGGTGGGTGACGTGCGCGGTTTATCGGATTTCGACTGGGAGCAGCTGCGGCGCTTCGGGCTGACGCATCTGATCGCCATTTCGGGATTTCATGTGGGCCTAGTCGCGGGGCTCGGCGTCTTGGGCGTTCGTCTGCTCTGGTGGCTGTGGCCCGAGTGCGGGCGCTACTGCCGTCGGGCGCAAGCGGCCCCGATGGCTGCGCTAGTCGTGGCGGTCGTCTATGCCGCCTTCGCCGGCTTTAGCCTGCCGACTGTGCGAACCGTGCTGATGATTGCCGTTATCGCTTTGCTGCGCGTCCTGCGCCGCCAGAGCAGCGCGGCCCAAGGCTTGGTGATGGCGATGGCCGTGGTGACGCTCGTCGACCCTTTTAGCTTGCTGAGTCCGGGCTTCTGGCTGTCCTGCGGGGGCGTTGCTTGGCTGATGTGGTGTCTGCCGGGAGTGACCGACCCGTGGAACGGGCGGGCGTTCTTGAAGGCGCAATGGGTCGCCACCCTCGGGCTCATGCCGATCGCCGCGGCGTTTTTTCTGCAGGTGCCGGTGGCGGGTCCAGTGGCGAATCTGCTCGCCATTCCGTGGATTAGCTTGGTGGTGGTGCCCCTCAGCCTCTTGGGGACGCTCTTGATGCCGGTGTCGGACGTGGCATCGATGTGGATGTGGCGTTTAGCGGCCGCCGCCATGGACGGTCTGTGGGCGCTTTTGGAAGCGCTGCCCGAACACACCTTTGGCATTCATTGGATTCCGACGCCATCGCTGGTCGCGATTGCGCTGGCCGTGATGGGCGTGGCCATCGGCTTGCTGCCGCGTGGATTGCCCTGGCGACACCTTGGCTGGGTCTTGGTGTTGCCCCTGCTGTTTCCGAGATCGAGCCTGCCGGACTCTGCCGTCGACGTCATCGCTTTCGACCTCCCGCGCGGCGACGCCGTGCTGATTCGGTCGAAGGATCACGCGGTGCTGGTGGACGCCGGACCCGCGACCTCGTCGCTGGTTAACGCGCTGCGAGCGATGGGGCTTGAGCACATCGACCTGCGGATCGAAACCCGGGGCAACGCGGGCCGGCTAGGCGGCGCGGCCGCGGTGGATGCGGCGCTGCCGCCGAAGGCCGTGTGGCGCCATGGCGCCAGTTCACACGAGGGCCCGCGCTGCGAGGCCGGACAGCAGTTCATCAGCGATGAGTTTCGCCTCGACGCGATCTCGCCGGAGCCCGAATTAAATTCAACACAGGTCGACGGCGCCTGCGTTCTTCGCGTCACGGTGGGGGCGCAGGAGTTGTGGCTCAGTTCCGACGCCGGACGTTGGGTGGCGCGACGGGTTGCTGCGGCGCATCCGTCGCCAGCGAATCGTCAGGTCTGGGGTGCGCCGGCGGCGCTGCTCGACTGGCGGAGCGCACTCGGTGCCGAGGCCGTTTCGACGCGCGCCCCGGGGCCGTCGCGTGCCCGTGACTGGCCCGCCGCCGTGCCGCGCGTTGACCTTGACGGACGCGTGGTCATGCGCTTCGCGGTCGGGGCCGAAGGGGAGGGCGCAGCACCGAGACTAAGCGGATGGCGAGACGCGGCGAGACGCTGGTGGGACGGCTCGCCCCCTTGAGCGGCTATGCTGTGGAACCCTGAATGAGGTCACCCCATGCTTGAACTGATCATCGCGGGCGGATGGGTCATGTTGCCGATCCTCCTACTGGCTGTCGGGGCCATCGGCATTTCCATCGAACGCGCATGGACGCTGCGCCGTCGCGAAGTGCTGCCGCCGGGTCTCGGTGACGAGGTGCGGCAGTGGGCGCGAGGGCGTCAGCTCGATCCGAAGCATGTGGATGTGCTGCGCAGTAATTCGGCGCTCGGCACTTTGCTCGCGGCGGCGCTGGACGTGCGTCATCGCTCGCGTGACCTGATTAAAGAACGCGTCGAAGACGTGGGTCGGCATGTTTTGCACGACTTGGAGCGCTTTCTGCCGACGCTCGGCACCATTGCGGCGGTCTCGCCCTTATTGGGATTGCTTGGCACCGTGTTCGGAATGATCGCGATGTTCATGGGCATCCTCGAAGCCGGCGTCGGTGACGCGAATCGTCTAGCCGGCGGCATCGGTCAGGCCCTGATTTCGACCGCAGCGGGCTTGGTGGTCGCCATCCCGGCACTCGTGATGTACCGCTGGTTTCGCGCGCGGGTCGCGGGCTACGTGGTCGAGATGGAAAAAGAAGCCATCGCGCTCGTGGACGCCATCGACGATCACGCGATCGCTGGAAAAGCGAAGAAGGGATCGGCTGCGTGAAGCTGCGGCGCGGCGGTGAGGCCGACGAGCCCGAGATCAACCTGATCTCGCTGATCGACGTCATCTTTTGCATCATCGTGTTTCTGGTGGTGACCACCACCTTCGACGTGCGCACCTCCCTGCGGCTGCAGTTACCGACGGCCGATGGCGCGACGATGGAAGTGTCCGACGACCCCGTTACCGTTGTGGTCGATGCCGAGGGTCGGGTTTACTTGGGCACCCGCGAACTTCAGAAAGACGATCGTGCCGCCATGATTGCGGCGCTGAGTGGTGTTGAAGGGGACCGCGCTGCCATGCGTGTGGTCCTGCGCGCCGATGGCCGCGCGCCGCATCAGGCCGTGGTGACCGCGATGGACGCGCTGGGGCAGGCCGGCTTCGTGCGAATTTCCATTGCCACCATGCCGGAGTCGGGCGAGTGAGCGGCGACGCACCCGTCGAAGCCTCGGCTTGGCTGACGTATCGCCGACTGCTGGGCTGGACCCTGCCGTATCGGCTGCTACTCGGTATTGCCTTTGTTGGGATGGTGATTGAAGCGGCGGCGGCTGGTGCCTTTACCGCACTGATGCAGCCGATGATCGACGACACCCTAGTGGCCCAAACCGATGACTCGCGCTGGCAGCTGCCGCTGTTGATCGTCGGAATTTTTTTAGCGCGCGGCGTCGCAACCTTTGCCACCGACTACGGCATGGCGCGGGCCGGGCGCAGCGTGGTCCGCGATCTGCGGGTGGCCGTGCTCGGCAAGATGCTGCGTCTGCCCAGCTCGCGATTTGACCGCGAGCCCGTCGCGTCCCTGGTCTCGCGCTTGAACTTCGATACCGAGCAAGTGGCCCAGGCCAGCACCGAAGCCTTAAAAGTGCTGGTGACCGACACGCTTACCGTGATCGCACTGATCGGCGTGATGCTTTGGTACAGCCCCATCGTCACTGCGGCGATTGCACTGGTGGTGCCGCTGATCGGGGTGATTGCCGCCTACGTCAGCAAGCGCTACCGGCGCCTCAATCGCCGCATTCAAGAGGGCGTGGGCGACCTTGCTTCAGGCGCTGAGGAAATTTTGGGCGGCCAGCA
Source organism: Lysobacterales bacterium (assembly GCA_038324485.1). Classification (GTDB taxonomy): domain Bacteria; phylum Pseudomonadota; class Gammaproteobacteria; order Xanthomonadales; family Xanthomonadaceae; genus Silanimonas. The sequence goes on along the minus strand of JBBQIA010000067.1, from coordinate 4,660 downwards.
GGACATCAAGGTGTGTGGGCGGCAGGCTTTCGAAGTCGATCGCTATGCGCGCTTGGCCGACGCGAATTTGGAATTGAACCTCAAGGTGGAAACCACGCGGGCCGGCGCGTCTTCGGCCATCCAGCTGCTGGCGGCCGTTGCGCTCGCCCTGTTGCTCGCGGTTGCCAGCGTGGAGGCGGCGAAGGGCCGACTTTCAGCTGGTGCGTTCGTCACCATCATGACCTCGATGATGGTGCTGATTCCCTCCATGAAGCGGCTGGCCAATGTGCAGGCCCTCATCCAGCGCGGAGTCGCCGCGTCCATCCGATTATTCGGCCTGCTCGACGAAGCCGAGGAGCACGACGTTGGGCGTCATGCGCCCGTGCGCGCCGAGGGCACCCTGCGTTTTCGCCATGTGGGCCTGAGCTACGAGGGCGGCAGCCAGCCGGCGCTCGAAGGCATCGACTTCGAAGCGCGTCCCGGCACCGTGACCGCCATCGTTGGGCGTTCGGGCAGCGGCAAAACTACGCTGGCGAGGCTGCTGCCGCGCTTTTACGAGGCCAACGAAGGCGACGTGACGCTCGACGGCATCCCGCTTCGCGACTGGTCCTTGCCGGCCTTGCGTCGGCAGATTGCGATGGTCGGGCAGAAGGTGATGCTGTTTGACGACACGGTCGAGGCGAACATCGCTTATGGCGCTGAAAACGGTGCCGACGTCGCAGCCATTCGCGCCGCCGCCGACGCCGCGAATGCCAGTGAATTCATTGACCTGCTGCCGGACGGCATGGCAACGCGGATCGGTGAAAACGGCAACCGCCTGTCGGGCGGGCAGAGGCAGCGCATCGCGATTGCTCGCGCCATGCTCAAGGACGCGCCCTTGCTGATTCTGGACGAGGCCACGGCGGCGCTCGACAACGAATCCGAGCGGCTGGTGCAGGCCGCGCTCGACCACCTCATTCCGAATCGCACGACGCTGGTCATTGCGCACCGGCTCTCGACGATTGAGCGCGCCGACTGCGTGCTGGTTCTAGACAACGGCCGCATCGTCGAATCCGGCACCCATGCGACGCTCTTGTCACACGGCGGCGTCTACGCCCAGCTGCATCGCGCGCAATTCCGCGACGCGGTGGTTTAAGCACGTGGCATCGGGATTGGAATCCGGCCTGCTTGAGCGTTGGTATGGCGGGCGTCCACCGAACTTGATTCTTCGCGGTGTTGCGCTGCTGTACGCCGCGCTGATGCGGCTGCGACGCTGGGCCTATCGCTCCGGCGTGTTCACTCAGCACCACCTGCCGGTGCCGGTTTTGGTGGTGGGCAATCGCACGGCGGGCGGAGCGGGCAAGACGCCGCTGGCGATGGCCTTGGTCGAAGCCCTGCGCGCCCGGGGCTGGCAGCCGGGCGTGGTGAGTCGAGGCTACGGCCGGCGCAGCACATCGGCCCGTTCGGTTCAGGCGAATGACGATCCCAGCGAGGTCGGCGACGAGCCCCTGCTCATCCATCGCGCCACTGGCGTGCCGGTGCGAGTCGATCGCGACCGCGTGGCCGCCGCGCAGTGGCTGGTCGGTCAGGGCTGTGACCTCATCATCGCGGACGACGGACTGCAGCATCTGCGCTTGGGTCGGCGACTGGAGATCGAAGTGCAGGACGGACGCGGCCACGGCAATGGCCTCGTGATGCCCGCAGGCCCGCTGCGCGAACCGCTGCCGTCGCGTTCAGCGCACTGGTGCGTCGTGCACGGGCGTGACGCCCGAGCGGACGAAGTCACCATGACGCTCTCGCTCGGCGACCTCCGCGCGGTCGGTGCCGGCCACGAGACCGCGGCGCGACCGCTGTCCAGCTTCGTCGGCCAGCCCGTTCATGCGGTGGCGGGCATCGGTCATCCGCCTCGATTCTTTAGGGCGCTGCGCGCTGCGGGACTCGATCCGGTTTGCTGGCCGTTTCCCGATCACCATGTCTTTCAGCGCAGCGATTTCGAGGCCATCAGTGGCCGTCCGATCGTGATGACCGCCAAAGACGCGGTGAAGTGCCAGGCTCTCGGCCTTGACGATGCGTGGGAAGTGGCCTTGGTCGCGACCTTGCCCGCCATCTTTGTTGATGCCCTCGACCACCAACTGCGGACCCTCACTGCCGATGCCCCTCCCTGACTTCATCGTGGCCGTTCCCGCCCGCTTCGGCGCCTCGCGCCTTCCGGGTAAGCCCCTGCGCTTGCTGGGCGGTGAGCCGATTATTCGCCATGTGGTGCGCCGCGCCCTGGCTGCAGGCGCCTCCGAGGTGGTGCTGGCCACCGACGATTCACGCATTGCCGCGGCCGTTGAGGGTTTGGCCGTGCGGGTCTGCATGACCCGCGCTGACCATCCCTCGGGAACGGATCGTTTGGCGGAGTGCGCGCTGCAGTGCGGCTGGGCGGATGAGGCCATCGTCGTGAACCTGCAGGGCGATGAGCCCTTCGCTCCGGTCGGTGCATTGCAGGCCGTCGTGGCCTGCCTTGCCGCCAGTGCGGCGCCAATGGCCACGTTGGCGACGCCCATCGACGACGCAGAAATCCTGTTCGACCCCAATGCCGTGAAGGTGGTCGTCGATGCCCAAGGGCATGCGCTGTACTTCAGCCGCGCACCCATTCCGTGGCATCGCGACCGCTTTTCGGTTGATCGCATCAGCCCGCCTGAAACGCCCTGCCTTCGTCATATCGGCCTATACGCCTATCGCGCGGGCTTTTTGCGGCAGGTGCAGGCGCTGCCCAAAGGGCGTTTGGAAGGCCTCGAATCCCTCGAGCAACTGCGGGTGCTAGAAGCGGGTCATCGCATCGCCGTGGCGCTGAGCCCCGAGCCGTTTCCACCCGGCATCGACACAGAAGACGACCTTTTGCGTGCGGAAGCGGCCCTGCGGCCCGCATAATCGGGGCGTCTTCTCCGGCGATCCCGCATGGTCTCGATGAATCCCCACGACGCCGTTTCAAGCATCGCCCCGGAATTCGACGACAGCGTCGTCTGGATGAACTGTCCGCCGCTGGCCATGGCTTCGCTGCGCGGTCACCCAGTGCTGCTGCTGTTCTGGAACGCCGGCTCCGCCCATTGCCACAACGCACTGCAGTCGGTGGCGACGTTGGCCAGCCGTTTCCGCGACAGCGTGGCGGTACTCGCTGTTCACGTGCCGAAGTTCGACTACGAGCGTGATGGCACGGTGGCGTGGGAAGCCCTGCAAGCCGAGGGCGCACTGTTGCCTTTGGCCCACGATGTCGATTGGGCCGTTTGGCAGCAATACGGCGTCACCGCATGGCCCACGGCGGTGCTGATTGATGCCTCCGGCAGCATTCGCGAGCGCGTGGTCGGAGACGCCGCCATTGAAGCGATGGCACCCGCGCTCGAGGCCTTGGCGGACGAGAATTTCAGTCAGGTTAGCGGGCAGATTGAACTCCCGCGCCTCGAAAACCCCACGGCGCGTGGCGCCCTGAGTGCACCGGGCGGCCTCGTAGCGACCTCGAGCCGGCTCTACATTGCTGACACCGGGCACCACCGCATTCTGGAATGCACGCACGACGGTCGCATTCTGCGTCGCATCGGGCACGGCAATCGCGACTTGGTGGACGGCTTGGCGGACGTCGCCGGGTTCAATAGCCCGCGCGGGATGGTGATCTTGCAAGACCGTCTCTACGTCGCCGACACCGGCAATCACTCCATCCGTCGCATCAACACGCGCACCGGCGAAGTCGACACCTTGCTGGGCACTGGTCGGCGTGGCGAGTCCGTGTCCGGGACGCTTAAAGAAGCGCGTGACTCGCCGTTGGATCGCCCATGGGGTCTGGCCGCCACGCAGAGCGGCCTGCTGTTTACGCAAGCCTCCGGCCATCAGCTTTGGTCGCTGCAGTTGGGCACGAGCGTGCTGTCGCGTGTTTCGGGTCGCGGCACCTTCGGCCATGAAGACGGCACGGCCAACGACGCCACGTTTGCGCAGCCCACGGCGCTGACGCTGGTGGGTGAGTTCGCGTACGTGCTGGACACGGCCGCTTCGGCGCTTCGTCAGGTCAAATTGACCGATGGCAGCGTTCGCACCCTGTTTGGTCGAGGCCTGTTCGAATTCGGCGCCAAGGACGGTGGCATTCGCCACGCGCTGATGCAGTCGCCGATGGCGCTGGCGGCAATGAGCGGCGGCGCCGGTTTGTGGATTGCCGACACTGGCAATGGCGCATTGCGGAAGTGGATCTCGCGCACGCAGGCGCTGTCGACCGTTGAGTTGCCCAACACGCTGCGCCGTCCGACGGCGCTGGCGAGCTGGCAAAACCACCTGTGGATTGCCGATTCCGGCAGCCATTTGATTTGGCGACTGGACGTTGAGTCTGGGGCGATGCATCGCCTGCCTGTGGGCGAATGAGCGAGGCGTTTGATCACCGTCGTGTCGTTCGCGGCCTGACGACCGAACCCGGCGTGTATCGAATGATCGACGGGGAGGGCAACGTCCTCTACGTCGGCAAGGCGGCCTCGCTGAAGAAGCGCGTCGGCAGTTACTTCACCAAACAAAATGGGCCGCGCATCGCCATGATGGTGTCGCGCATTGCGCGCATCGACACCACGGTGACGCGCACGGCCACCGAAGCGCTGATCCTCGAGAATCAGCTCATCAAGGCTCTGAAGCCGCGCTTCAACATTCTGATGCGCGATGACAAGAGCTACCCCTACGTCTTGCT
>JBBQIA010000066.1:0-8238 GCA_038324485.1 Lysobacterales bacterium | reverse complement strand
TGCCTGCGGTGGTGTTGATGACGCAGGTGTTTTTGCCGATCCATCCCAGTCCCGCATCACGGGCCAAGGCACGCTCCAGCACCGGCGCCGAGTCCACGAAGGCGCGGTAGCCGAAGGGTCCCACGTGTTCGGCGATCCGATCGGCCAGTCGCTGCAGCCGATGGCGCAGCACCTTGTGATAATCGCGGCCCAGCGCGTAGCGGGCCACGTAAGCGCGCTCGCCGTCGTTCAAGGTGTCCCAGCAGGCCGCGTCGTCATCGACGCCATAGTCCATCCGCACGCTGATGACCCGCACGGTGCCGGGCACCAGTTCAGCGGGGCGGCTGCGCTTAGTGCCGTGCGCGGCCATCCAGTCCATGCTCGCGTGGTGACCGCGCTCCAGCCATTGGGCGAGGTGCGCCTCGTCTTTGGCCAGCGTGCCTGTGCTGATGCCCGTCTGCTGAAAGCCGAGGTCTTTCGCCCAGCGTTTGATGTCGTCGGCGAGGGCGGCCCAGTCGTGCATGGGTCGAAGTATAGAATCCGCGGATGCTTGATGCTCTTCCTCTCTATCGCGCCGAATCGGTGCTCGCCATCGAGCGCGCGGCGGCGACGCAGGGCCTAGACGCCACGACGCTGATGTCGCGAGCCGGCGCTGCTGCGGCCGCGCTGCTGCGCGAGCGCTGGCCGAGCGCGCGCCGCGTTGGCGTGTTGGTAGGGCCGGGAAACAACGGCGGCGACGGATACGTGGCGGCGCTGGCCTTGCGGCAAAGCGGCTTGGCCGTCAGCGTGGTGGCCGTGGGCTCGCCATCGACGCCCGAGGCCGCGGCGGCCGCCGAGCGCTGGCGTGCAAGCGGCGATGGCGTGGGCGCACTCGGCGATGCGCTGCCTTCGGTGGACGTGTGGATTGACGCGCTATTCGGCACCGGATTTCGGCGCCCGGCCGACGAGGCGCTCAGTGGCGTCCTGCAGGCCATCAACGCGACGGCCCAACCGGTGCTGGCCATCGACCTGCCCATCGGCATTTTTGCCGACACCGGCGCGCCACTCGGCACGGTGCTTCGGGCTGAGGTCACGCTGTGCCTTGTTGGGGCGAAGCGCGGCCTGTTTACGGCAGCCGGTCGCGAGGCTGCGGGCGAAGTGCGTCTCGACACGCTGGGCGTTCCTGATTCGGCGTTCTCGGACGTTGCGCCTGACGCGTTGGCGATTGCGGCGTCGATCCTGCCGAGCGTCCTGCCACGCCGCGGCGGTGACACTCACAAAGGCCGATTCGGGCGGGTGCTGTGCATCGGCTGCGACGTTGGCTACGAGGGCGCGCTGGTGCTTTGCGCCGAGTCGGCGGCCCGCTCCGGAGCGGGCAGCGTGCTGGCGTGGTCGCGTCCCGGCGCGGTGAGCGCTTTGCATCAACGCCGTCCCGAAGTGATGGCGCGCGCCGTAGTGGAAGAAGACGCGAGCGCCGCATCCATCCGCGACAGCGGCGCGTCGGTACTGGCCTTTGGGCCGGGGCTGGGTCAGGCCGCGTGGGGGCAGGCGTGGCTGTCGGCGGCCTTGGAATCGGGCTTGCCGATGGTGATTGACGCGGACGCGCTGAACCTGATCGCGACCACGCCGCGAGATTGCTCCGGCGCCATCCTGACGCCGCATCCCGGCGAGGCCGCTCGTTTGCTCAACACCGACATTCGCAGCGTGCAGGCCGATCGCTTTGCGGCGGCGGCGGCCCTGGCTGAAGCACGGCAGGCTGTGGTGGTCTTGAAAGGGGCGGGCACGATCATTGCCGCACCCGGCGAGGTCCCGCGCGTGCTGCGGGCCGGTCATCCCGGCATGGCCACGGCCGGGATGGGCGATGTGCTGACGGGGCTGATTGCCGGGCTTCGGGGCCAAGGCCTACCCGCGTTCGAAGCGGCTTGGACGGGCGCTTTGGCGCATTCGGTCGCTGCGGACCACGCCGGACGTCAAGGCGCGCGCGGATTGCTGGCTGGCGACGTGATCAAGGCCCTCCGCGAGGTGTTGAATCCATGACCGCGCCCCCGTCCGAACGCGTCCTGCCCGACGCAGCCGCTACGGACGCGCTGGGCGCTGCATTGGCCCTGCACCGCCCCGCCCGCGCGATGCTGCATTTGCAGGGTGATCTGGGCGCAGGAAAATCCACCTTGGCGCGCGCCCTGCTGCGGGCCTTGGGCGTCACGGGGACCATTCGCAGCCCGACCTACACCCTGATCGAACGCTATCCGGTGCCGGGCGGGGAGGCCGCGCACCTCGACCTGTATCGCCTCGGTGGTGCGGGTGAACTGGATTTTCTCGGTATGGATGAACTCGAAGACGCCGCAGCGATGTGGCTGGTCGAGTGGCCCGACCGCGGCGAGGGGCATTTACCCGCCCCTGATTTGGTTCTTCAGCTGTCGGTCGACGGCGAAGGGCGGCGCGTTCAGGTCATTGCGGCGAGCGCCGCCGGCGCCGAGTGGTGGGCGAGGGCAGTCGGTCCGGAGGCCCTCACTTAGCTTCGATTCATAAAGCCACGCCGCAGGAAGGTGCTGCAGGCCGTGGATTCATAAGGGAAATTGCTTGCAATTGTGTGACGGCGGTGTTTGAATCCCGCCCATGTCGCGTGCTTCCGCACTCAATCTGACCCGCTGGCTTCATCTGGCCCTGCTTTTGGCCGGACTGAGCTATGCCGTGTTTGCGCAGGCCGGCACCCAGCTTTCACAGCTGCGCCTGAGCGCCGGCGACGAGACCACCCGTGCCGAGCTGAAGCTCGACAGCGCGCCGGGCGAATACAAAGTCTTCGCCCTAGCCAATCCCGACCGTCTGGTCCTTGATCTACCCGCCACCGCCTTGGCCTCTGGGTTTCGTGCGCCGGCCCCGAACGGACGCGTCATTGGCGTTCGCACCGGCACGCCGACGGCGGGGACGCTTCGCGTGGTGTTCGATCTAGCTGGCCCGGTCAAGCCGCGGACTCGCGTTGAGGGTGCGGGCCGCGAGACCCGCTTGATGCTGGACCTGTTCCGCGACGAGTCGTCCAGTGCTGCATCGACCAACACGGCTTCGGCGTCCTCCCCGTCGACGTCAGCCGCGTCGACCGAAGCCCCTTCGCCAATGACCGGCGAGCGCGAATTAGTCATCGCCATTGACGCTGGACACGGCGGCCGCGACCCCGGTGCCATCGGCGGCGGTGGCACCTACGAAAAAACCGTGACCCTTCGTGTTGCAAAGCTGCTAGCGGCCGAGATCGATCGCCATCCGGGCATGCGTTCGGTGTTGATTCGCGAAGGCGACACCTTCATCGCGCTCGGCGAACGCTACCGTCGCGCTCGCGAAGCCGAAGCCGACCTGTTTATCTCCGTACATGCCGATGCGGCGCAGAGTCGCCAAGCCAGCGGCGCATCCGTGTTCGTGCTGTCGACGCGCGGCGCCTCCAGTGAAGCGGCGCGCTTCTTGGCCGACCGCGAAAACAACGCCGACCTCGTAGGCGGCGTCAATTTAGAAAGCAAAGACCGCAACCTGGCTGCAGTTCTGCTGGACTTGTCGCAGAGCGCGACCTTGCGCGTGTCGGACGAAGCCGCCGGACACGTTCTGGATGAGTTGCGTAGCGTCGGCAAGACCCACAAGCCGCAGGTTGAGCGCGCCAACTTCTGGGTACTGCGTTCGCCCGACGTGCCCTCGATGCTGATTGAAACCGGCTTCATCACCAATGCCGACGACGAGCGCCGTTTGAACGACCCAGCCTTCCGCGAGCGTTTGGCCACCGTCGTGGCACGTGGCGTGGCGGACTACTTCTCCTCGCAGCCGCCGCCGGGTACGTGGTTCGCCGCGAATCCGCAGCGCACGAATCGTCAGCACGTGGTGGCTCGGGGCGAGACGCTTGGCTTGATTGCTACGCGTCACGGCATTTCGCTGGGCCAGCTGCGTCAGGCCAATGACAAGCGCGACGACGTTGTGCGCGTGGGCGAGCGTCTGCGGATTCCTGCAGCACCCGAATAAGCCCCGGCCCGATCGGGCGGTATCATCAGGGCTCATTTCGTTCTGATGCCCGCATGCCGATCCAGCTTCTTCCCGATGTTCTCGTCAATCAGATTGCCGCCGGCGAAGTGGTCGAACGACCGGCGTCCGTCGTCAAAGAATTGGTGGAAAACGCGCTCGACGCCGGGGCCGAACGCGTTGACGTTGAGCTGGAGGAAGGCGGCTCGCGCCTGATCCGCATTCGTGACGACGGGGCCGGCATGAGTCCGCAGGACCTGAGTTTGGCCGTTGCGCGTCACGCCACCAGCAAGATCGCCAGCCTCGAGGACTTGGAGTCGGTCGCCACGCTCGGATTTCGCGGCGAAGCGCTGCCCTCGATTGCCTCGGTCTCGCGGTTTTCGCTGAGCTCGCGGACCGCTGCGCAGGCGCATGGCGCGCGGCTGGAGGTCGACGGTGGCCGCGTTGGCGAGGTTCAGCCGCATCCGCACCCTCAGGGCACCACGGTTGAGGCCCGCGATTTGTTCTTCAACGTGCCGGCGCGCCGCAAGTTTCTAAAAGCCGAGCGCACCGAGCTGGGCCATATCGAGGATTGGCTGCGTCAGCTGGCTTTGGCGCGACCCGGTATCGAACTTCGCCTGAGCCACAACGGCCGCTTGCTGCGCCATTACCGTCCGAGTGGCGCGGATGCGCCACGGCGACTGGGCGAGGCGCTAGGGCCGGAATTTCACGGCCGCGCCTTGAGCCTCGATTACGCGCAGGCGGGCCTTCGACTGCATGGATGGATTGGCTTGCCGACCGCCTCGCGTTCCAGCGCCGACCAGCAGTTTTTTTACGTCAATGGCCGCGCGGTGCGCGACCGCATCGTGGCCCACGCGGTGCGTCAGGCGTATGCCGACGTGCTCTATCACGGGCGTCATGCCAGCTTCGTGCTGTTCTTAGAACTTGACCCGCGCCGCGTCGACGTCAACGTGCATCCGGCCAAGCACGAAGTGCGCTTTCGCGACGGCCGCTTGGTGCATGACTTTATTTTTCGCACCCTGCATGAAGCCTTGGCCGAAGCGCGTCCCGGGGACGCCGCCGGCGCGCCCAGCAGCCCGCAAGGCCCGGTGCCGATGCCCGTGCCCGGCTTGCCGCAGTGGGCCTCGACCGATCAATCCCGCATTGGCTTGGCCGTGGGTGAAGCGGTGCCGGCTTATCGCGCGCTTTACGGCCCGCCGGTTCCGGCGTCGTCGGCGCCCGGCGTGCCGCCCATGCCGTTTGCCGGCGACGACACCCAAGCGCCGCCGCTGGGTTATGCGCTGGCGCAGCTCCACGGCGTCTATGTGCTGACGCAGAACGTCGAAGGCTTAGTGCTGGTCGACATGCACGCGGCGCACGAGCGCATCACCTACGAACGCATGAAGACGGCCTATGCCGAACAGGCCCTGCGCACTCAGCCCCTGCTGGTGCCCGAAAGCCTGGCGGTTAGCGAGCGCGAGGCCGACGTGGCCGAGCAGCAGGCCGAGCTGCTGGCGTCGCTGGGCTTCGAAGTGCGGCGCAGCGGTCCACAAAGCCTGTCGCTGCGCAGCGTGCCGGCGCTCTTGGCCGACCTCGACCCGAAGCCGCTGCTGCTGGATGCCTTGGGCGAACTTCGCGAGCACGGCAGCACTCGCCGTGTCGAAGAAGCCGTGCAGGGGCTGATGGGCGGCTGGGCGTGCCGGTCGTCGGTGCGTGCGAACCGACGCCTCACGATTCCTGAAATGAACGCTCTGTTGCGCGACATGGAGGCGACGGAGCGTGCGGCACAGTGCAACCATGGCCGCCCAACTTACGTACTGTTGGCCCTAGGGGAACTGGATCGTCTTTTCCTCCGAGGCCGATGAGGATTTTTTATGTCTTACCGCACCGTGTTTCTCGCTTCGCTGTTGCCGCTCGCGCTGGTCGTGGGCTGCTCGGCAGACTCTGGCCCTTCGCCGGCCGAACTGGAGGCGCAGGCCATCCGTGAGCGCGCAGCCGAGCGCGTTGCGGCCGCGCATACGCGTACGGTTGAGGAAGGCCGTGCCGGACGTCTTGAGCGCCTGCAGACCCCCGACGGCTGGCTGTCGCTGGTCGGGCTGCATTGGCTCAGCCGCGGCAATAGCTTCGTGGGAAGCGGCCCGACCAAGGGCGTTAGGCTGGCCGTGGGCCCGGACGAAATCGGTTTGGTGTCTTTGGATCGCAATGGCGTCGTGACCTTCCGCGCCAAAGGCGGCTTGGGCGTCACGTATGACGGCAAGCCGGCGGGGACCGCCACGCGCGTATTGACCACCGACGCCGATGGCCAGACGCCAACGATCGTTGGTTTCAACCAAGGCGACGCCAGCTTCGTGGTCATCAAGCGCGGCGAGAACGTGGGTCTGCGCGTGCGCGACGCGATGTCGCCGACGCGCATTCGTTTTCCCGGTCTCGACTATTTCCCGATCGATGCCGGCTTTCGCTTTGACGCGATTTTCGAGGCCCATCCGGCCGGCCAGACCCTTGGCATCGTCAACGTGATGGGCATTGAAGAGCAGATGGTGAATCCGGGCGTCGTGGTGTTTCAAAAGGACGGCGTTGAATTTCGCTTAGAAGCCGTCGATGAGGGCGATGGTCGACTGTTTTTGATCTTCGCCGACCGCACCAGTGGCCACGAAACTTACGCCGCCGCGCGTTTTCTGTATGCCGAGGCCACGGTGGACGGCGGACGCACGGTGGTCGATTTTAATTTGGCCTACAACCCGCCGTGTGCGTTCACCGAATTCTCGACCTGCCCGCTGCCGCCGCCCTCCAATCGCATGGATTTGCGCGTCGAGGCCGGTGAGAAAAAGCCGCTAAAGCCGGACGCGGCCTGAGCCCCCAATGAGGGCCGAGCCTCGTCGCGTGTCGTGCCGCTCTGGTGGGGAATGGCTGGTTCTCTGCGCGATGCTGTTGATCGGCATTTTCGCCGTGCCGCTGCAGGCGACCAACACGCCGCCGCTGCAGGCGACCGACGCGCCGCCGCGTCCCTTGCTTTGGGAGGTCAGCGACGGCGAACGCAGCGTCTATCTGCTGGGCACGTTTCACCTGCTGAAAGAGAGCGACTACCCGCTCGACCCCGCGGTGTATGCCGCTCTCGCTGACGCCGAAACCGTTTACTTCGAGCTGGCGCCGGAAGACTTGGCCGACCCCACACTGGGCGTTCGCTTCGCGCGGGCCGGCGTGCGTGCGGATGGCCGCACCCTGCAATCACAGATGGACGGGCCAAGCTGGCAGGCGCTGCAGGGATTGGCGCGCGAGACCGGTATGCCGATTGAGGTGCTGCAGCGCATGGAGCCTTGGTTTGCGGCCCTGAGCTTGAGCATGGCCGGCTTGCGCGATGCGGGCCTTGATGCTCAGCTCGGGCTGGATCGCCATTTGGCCCAGCGGGCCGTGCGCGAGGGCAAAAGCACCGTCGGCTTAGAGACACCACAGCAGCAAATCGACCTGTTCGATGGCCTGCCGCTGCGCGTGCAGCTGTCGCAGTTGCGCGACGTGGTGGAGCGCTCGCACGAGATTCGCTCCGAGACCGAGTGGCTGCATGCCCAGTGGCGCGAGGGCGACGTTGATGCGCTGTATTGGGGCATGGCCGCCGCGATGCGCGCACGCGACCCGGCGCTGTATGCCCGACTAAACACGCGGCGTAACGAAGCTTGGCTGAAGCCGGTTATCGAAGCGCTTAAAGCCCCCGGCAACGACGACGCGATGGTGGCTGTCGGCACACTCCATCTGCTGGGTTCGGAGGGCTTGGTGCAGCGTTTGGCTGCGTTGGGCTACCGGGTTGAACGCTTGTGATCGATAGGGCCAAGAACTAAGGCGAAGCGTGATCGACGAGGCGAATCGTCAGCGCCTCGCGCGGTCCGCGCCGCCAGCGCAGGTCGGCTGGCGGCGTGGCGAGTTCCAAGTCGATGCAATCGACCGGGCAGGGTGCGATGCACAGCTCGCAGCCGGTGCACAGGTCCTCAATCACGACGTGCAAAAACTTAGATGCGCCGATGATGGCGTCGACCGGGCAGGCCGCGATGCACTTAAAGCAGCCGATGCACTCGTCTTCGCGAATACGCGCCACCTGCAAGGGCTTTTCTATCCCGTGTTCGGCCGAGAGGGGCAGAGGCTCGCGGCCCAGCAAGTCGGCCAAGGCGCGGACGCCCGCCTCGCCGCCGGGCGGGCATTGATTGATGTCGGCCTCGCCCCGCGCAATGGCTTCCGCGTAGGGCTTGCAGCCCGGATGCCCGCACTGGCCGCACTGCGTTTGCGGCAGCAGCGCATTGATCTGCGCCATCAGTGGGTCGC
>JBBQIA010000065.1:0-8365 GCA_038324485.1 Lysobacterales bacterium | reverse complement strand
CGTCGATGAGCGCGGCACGAAGATCTCGCGCCAAAGCCACACGCTCGCCCAAGCCCGCACTCATTTCTGGCTGGTAAAGCCGAAAGTTGCCGCCATCAGCCTTAGCGCGATACATGGCAATGTCGGCGTGCTTCATCAGCGTGTCCGGTGTGTCGCCATCGCTGGGATAGAGGGCGATGCCGATGCTGGCGCCCAGCGCAAAGTCTTGGTCTTGAACGCGCACGGGGTCGACGAGCGAGGCGATCAGGCGCTCAGCACAGCACGCGGCCTCGGCCTCCCCTGCCCCTTCCGCAATGATCAAAAATTCGTCGCCACCCAGTCGGCCGAGGGTGTCGCCGCGTCGAAGACCGGAGGTAAAACGGTTTCCGATGGTGGCGAGCACTTCATCACCGGCGTCATGCCCCAGGGTGTCGTTCACCTCTTTGAATCGGTTCAGATCGAGGAACAAGACGGCCACGCTCTGATTACGGCGCTTGGCGCTGCCGATCGCCTGTCGCAGTCGATCGATCACCAGCACACGATTGGGCAGTCCGGTCAGCGGATCAAAAAAGGCCAATTCGCGAATTCGTTCGGCTTGCGCCTTGCTTTCGCGAAGGTCTACCGCAGTTTGCAAATAGTGGCTCACCTCGCCCGCCGCCGAGCGAAGCGCGACCACCGACAGCCACGCGGGCAAGGTCTCCCCATTAGCGCAACGGAGCAAACGCTCGCCTTGCCAGCGCCCCTCTGCAGCCAGTTCGACCTGTATGTCATCGAGGCTTTCGGTAATCGACACCGAGACATTCAAGAGGGATCGCTGCTCGGCGACGGCCTCGCGGGCGCTAATGCCAATCATCCCTTCGAACGCACTGTTGACGCGGACAACGCGGCCTTGCGCGTCCACCACCACGACGGCGTCGGCTCCCTGTTCGAATAGCGCTGCCGAGAGCAGCAAAGTCTCGCGAGCGCGACAGCGCTCAATCACCAGCGCTGCCAGACTTGAGGCTTGCATCAGCAACTCGCGATCATCATCCACCGGCGAACGCACTTCGTTGTAATAGACCGCGAAGGTGCCCAGCACCTTGCGTTCCTCATCGAAGATCGGTTCAGACCAGCAAGATCGGAAGCCAAACTCTCTTGGCAAATGCAGGTAGGCAGCCCAGTTTGGGTGGTCCATGACATCGGCGACGATGACGGTCTCGCCGAGGCAGGCTGCGGCGCCGCATGACCCAACCTTCGGGCCGATTGGAAGGCCATCAAGAACCCTCAGATAGGCCGCGGGCAAAGACGTTGAATATCCCAAACCAAGACTCTGCCCATCCTCGGCAAGTAAGGTCAGGGAGCAGCGAGCCCCGAGCATTTGCTTCTCAACGAATTCCGCCAGCATCAGCAATAAACGATCGAGCGGAGCGCGCCGAGAGAGTTCATCAAGAATCGACAGTGTGAGCGCCTGCCACGCCTCGAGCCGAATGCGGTCGGTGACGTCCATGAACGCAGAGACCGCCCGGCGCTCGCCGTTTTCATCAATAAACACATCCGCGTCCACGAGCAGCCAGCGCACCTTGCCCGACGGCAAACGGATACCCAAGGTTTTACCGCGCTGCGCATTCCCGGTGTGGAAAGCCATCGGTCCCGGATGCTGTTCGCCGGGCAGGTCGATCCCGTCGGGAGTCATGGCGCCCCAGCGGGGATCCCGTGATTCACGGCCCAGCATTTGGTCGCGACCTAATCCCAGTAAACGCTCTGCTTCGCCATTGCAGTCGATGATGTGCAGGTCTTCCGACTGCACGACGATGGCTGCCAACGCCGACTGAAGCCCCATCGATAAGCCAGTCCTTATCGCCTCTTCCGTAAGTCCGTTTCGGGTTTTCACCAAGTCCGCTCCTGCGAAAAGGCTAGCGCGATGTGCGACGTATTAATCCGGAGAAATGCTGTTCTAGCTTGTCGAGCTTAGGGAGGGCTACTGCCTGCACGTAACGCTGTGCTGGATTTCGATCGGCATATCCGTGGTGCACCGCCTCGGCCGGGAAAAAAGCGTGATCAGGCTCTATCGTCGTGACAATGGGTCCGGCAAAGGCCCGCATGGCATCCAGTTCCTGAATATACGCCTCGGCCAAGGCCCGCTGGCCCGCGTCAACCGGAAAGATCGCGGAGCGATATTGCGGACCGACATCGTGACCCTGCCGATTGCGCTGCGTTGGGTCGTGCGCGACGGTGAAGAAAACCCGCAATAAGGCGCCGAAACCGATGCGCACTGGGTCATAGCTGATGCGAATGGCTTCGGCATGGGCGGTACGACCGCTGCACACCGCATCGTAGTTGGCCGAGGCCGCATCACCACCCACGTAACCGGGCATCACGCTGTGCACGCCGTCGAGCGCTGCGATGACTGCCTCGGTGCACCAGAAGCAGCCGCCTGCCAAGATGGCGACGCCCAGTTCGTCTTCGAGAGCAATCGGCGACTTCGGCAGAGGCACCGCTTCCGGCGCCACCTGCAGACCTTGTCCCGGGATCGGGCAAAACGCGCCGGCCATATCAATAGCCCTCGTCGGCGGCGGGCATCAGGGCCTCAGCATCTTCCGGCTCGAAGCCGTTTTCCCAACTGGCCATCAAGGCGAGGTAGACCAACTTCTCAAACTCCGGCTCGAAGCGACGAATGACGGCGTCCGGGTCGGGCATCAGCTTGGCGTCGGCAATCAGGCCGAAGTGCACCTTGCCGTTGTAGCTGAGGATGGAGACACCGATGCCAATGCCGCCGGTCTGCGGCACCCAAAACATCATGTCTTTGATCTTGCTGCCGGCCAGATACAGCGGGCTTTGCGGACCGGGCACGTTGGTGGCGACGGCCGTGGCCTTGCGCGAGAACAGCTCCAGCGCAACGCGCTGCAGTGGCATGGGCGTCATGCCCAAAGCCGCCAGCAATCCAAAGGCCATGATCGCTTGGCGCGATTTACGAAGCTGGCGCATGTTGGCCGCGACGCACTTTAGGCGCGCCACCGGATTCGGCTCGCCGACGGGAAGTTCCAAGAACACCAAGCCGAAGTGATTGCCGAGCTGCTTGGCGTGCTCCAGCGGTCGCAAGTTCACCGGCACAGTGACGCGAATGTTTTTTCCGTCGATGACTTCGCCGCGCTCGATCAAGTAGTTGCGCAATGCACCCGCCACCGAGGCCAAAAGAACGTCGTTGACCGTGCAGCCAAAGGCTCGGCCTACGGCTTTCACGTCAGCCAAGACCAGCGGCTCGGCCCAAGCGCAGCGTTTGCTCACGCCGAGCGGCATCTTCAGGACGGTTTGCGGGTCGTCTTCCAGCGACAGCGCGTAGGCCAGCTCCTTCGCCAACTCCATGCCTTCATTCGCCAGCACGCCGGCCAGCGACGGGTCGCGCGCGAAGTCCATGCCCTTTTCGAGCATCTTTTCGCCCATCTGCACGTACCGGCCGATGGCACCGACGCGCTGCGCAACCTTGGCGTGCTCTTCTTTCTTCAGCCAGCGCTTGGTGAGCGGCTCGGATTTTTGTGGCTGCGCCTCGACGTCGGTCATCGACAGCAAGACCTGCACCAAAGCAATGCCGTCGGCGTAGCAATGGTGAATACGACACACGATGGCCGAGCCACCGCCGAAGCGTTCCACCAAATGGAACTGCCACAGCGGCTTGGTTTGATCCAGTGGCGATGAGGCCATGTG
Source organism: Lysobacterales bacterium (assembly GCA_038324485.1). GTDB lineage: Bacteria > Pseudomonadota > Gammaproteobacteria > Xanthomonadales > Xanthomonadaceae > Silanimonas. The sequence continues at coordinate 4,705 of JBBQIA010000065.1, read as the reverse complement.
ACTGACGAAGCGCTCCAACTCGCGCTTACCGGCGCGCCCTGGAAGGGCCGAGAGCCGCACGTGCCAGTCGATGTCGAAGTCGGCGTCGTTCTGCCAGATCGGCCCCATCGTCGTTTCGACGACCCGCTGTCGGAAGCGCGGATAGGCGAGGAAGCGATCCTTGACGATCTTCTTTAAGCGATCGAGACCGAGGGGCGTCTCGAACATCATCACCGAGGTGATCATCATCAAGTTGGTCGAACGTTCCATCCGCAGCCACGCGGTGTCCACGCGCGACATCGGTTCGCGCTTGCCTAACTTCGCCATCGTGATCTCCCCTACTTGCCTTGCAGAATGCCGCGCAAGTCAGTCGTGCGGCAAGGTCTTCGGCCCGGAATAGGCGGCGAGGGCTTCGGCACGGCTGTGTTTGAGATCGACAATCGGCGTTCGCCGGTACGCGGGCGCGACGCGCCGAAGCAGGTCGCCATGCGCCCACGGCTCGGGCAGAGCCGCATCGGGCAGGTCTGCTAGCTCCGGCACCCATTGGCGAATGTAGGCCCCCTTGGGGTCGAACTTCTCGGTCTGCGCGATGGGGCTGAAGATGCGGAAGTATGGGGCGGCGTCCGCGCCGGTGCCCGCCGTCCACTGCCAACCCTGCGTGTTGTTGGGCAGGCTGGCGTCGACCAGCGTGTCCCAAAACCAGCGCGCACCATGGATCCAGTGATAGCGAAGGTTCTTGGTCAAAAAGCTGGCCACCACCATGCGCACGCGGTTGTGCATCCAGCCGGTGGCGTAGAGCTCGCGCATGCCGGCATCGACAATCGGCACGCCGGTGCGACCGCGCTGCCACGCGCTGAGGTGCGCGGGGTCGACGTCCGCCCAGCGAAACGCCTCGAAGCGCGGATTCATGTTGGCGTCGTGGGTGTGCGGGTAGTGGTAGAGCAAGTGATGGCTGAATTCGCGCCAGCCCAACTCCGAGAGGTAGTGGTCGAGATCAGGCTGAATGGTGGCCGGCAGACGCGCCGCAAGCAGGGTGGCGACAATGCGCCGCGGCGAGATTTCACCGAAATGCAGGTGCGGCGAGAGCTTCGATGTGGCCACGCGATCGGGGTAATTGCGCTGAAGCTTGTAGCCGTGAACGGCGCCGTCAATGAAAGCGTCGAGCAGGTCTAAGGCGCCCGCCTCGCCCGGCACCCAATGCGCCCAGAAGCCGAGGTCCCAATCGCCCTCGCGTGCGTTCGGGCGCAGCGCGAGCGCGTCCACGTCGAGGCTGCTGACGGCCGGAACGGGAGGCAGCGCTACCGGCGGTGGCAAGGGCGCCATGCCCTCCAGGGTTTGCCGCGCGTTCTTCCAAAACGGGGTGAACACCCGGTACGGGTCGCCATTGCCGGTTTGAATGGACCACGGCTCGACCAGCAGGGCGCCGTTGAGGCTTTCAGCGCTGAGGCCCGCTGACTTCAGCGCCGCTTTGGTGGCCGTGTCTCGCGCGATGGTCGCGGGCTCGTAGAGGCGATGCCAGTACACGGCCTCGGCCTCGCACTCCTTGGCCAAGGCCAGCAGGGTCTCGGTGCTGGGTCCGCTTCGAATGATGAGGTCGCTGCCGATGGCCTGCAGGCTGTCGCGCACGGCGCGAAGCGAGCGGTCCAGCCAAACCAATGAAGCCGCGCCCGGCGCCCACGGGGCCTCTTCCTCGGGCGCGTGGATGTAGACCGGCACCGGCGAGTGCCCGGCGGCGAGGGCCGCGTGCAGCGCGGCGTGATCATCCAGCCTTAGATCGCGGCGAAACCAAATCAGGGCTCGACTCATGCGCGCACCAGGGGGCGCACGGCGCTGAAGCCGCCGTCCACCGCCACGATTTGTCCGCTGATCCAGCCCGCGTCGTCACTCAGCAAGAAGGCGCCCAGTGCAGCGGCGTCCTCGGCTGAGCCATAGCGTCCCAAGGGGTACTGCGCGGCGATGGCTTTTTGCGCGGCCTCGTTCGACACCATCTTGGCCGTCAAGGGCGTCGCCATCAGGCCAGGCGCAATGGCGTTCACCCGCAGGCCAAGGGCCGAATGATCGGCGGCCAAAGAGCGCACCAGCGCTTCGATGGCGCCCTTGGCCATGGCGATCGCCGCGTGGTTTCCCACGCCCATTCCGGCCGCGACCGAGGAGAACAGCAGCAAGCGCCCTGCCCCGCTACCGCCGGACTTCTGCGCCTGCTGCAAGGCAGCCACATACGCCTTACTAGTGAAGAACGCGGTGTCGAGGTTGGCCGCCAAGCAGTCGCGATATTGCGCTTCGCTGGTGCGGGTGATGCCGGCCAACAGAATGGCGCCGGCGGCATTGACCATCGCCGTCGGCGGCGCACCAAACAGGGCCACGGCCTGCTCCATCGCCAGATTCGCGCCGGCTTCGGTGGCGATATCGGCTTCGATCAAGGCGTCGCCCTCGTCGGGCTGCAGGCGCTCCTGGTCCCGACCGACGCGAGCCACGCGCCAGCCTTGAGCGCGGAGGCGTGCTGCCAAAGCGCGGGCAACGCCGCCCGAGCCACCGGTGATAAGACAGGTCTGTGTCATGACAATTCCTTAAAGCGTGGTCGCGGAGGGCGACGGGGGATGAGCAGCAGTCGGCGTGGCCGACGCCAGCGATTGCCGAAACGCGATGGCGGCCTCGCGGACGGCCTCGCGCTCGGCGTCTGATTTGCGAGCGAGATTCTTCCACTGCAGCGCGGTTCGCGGATGACGCTCGAAACGCTCGCGGTGACGATCAAGGAAGTCCCAATACAGCGTGGTGAAAGGGCAGGCCTTCGGGCCCGTGGCCTTCGCCGGGTCATATGGGCACTTCGCGCAGTGGTTCGACATGCGGTCGATGTATTTGCCGGTGGCCACATAGGGCTTGCTGGTCATCTTGCCGCCGTCAGCGTACTGGCTCATGCCCAGCACGTTCGGCAACTCGACCCATTCCACGGCATCCACGTAGACCGCCAGATACCACTCGTGCACCTGCTTTGGCTGCACGCCAAGCAGTTGCGCAAACAGCCCCGTCACCATCAGGCGCTGAATGTGATGGGCGTAGCCGTGCTCCAGCGTGCGACCAATGGCATCGGCCATGCAGTGCATGTCGGTCTCGCCGGTCCAGTAAAAATCAGGCAAAGCCGCCTGTGCGTCGAGGGCGTTGTCCTCCAGAAACGCCGGCATCCGAAGCCAGTACATGCCACGAACGAATTCGCGCCAGCCCAGCACTTGCCGCACGAAACCCTCAACGGCGGCCAGCGGCGCCTCGCCATCGCGCCAAGCCGTCACCGCGGCCTCAATGACGCGGCGCGGGTCGAGCAATTTGAGGTTCATGGCGGCACTCAATCGCGAGTGGTAGAGCCACGGCTCGCCGGCCCACATCGCGTCCTGATACTGCCCAAACAGCGGCAAGCGATGGGCGATGAAGTCCTGCAACGCCGCCTCGGCCTCGTCGGCCGTCACCGGCCAATCAAACGCGTCTGGGCGACCGGGGTGGCCGCCGTAATGCTGTTCGATGGCCGCGAACACCTCGCGCGTCGTGGCGTCCGGCAGGAAGCGCCGCGGTGCAGGCAGCATCCCCGGACCGCGCTTATCAAAGGACTGCCGATTCTCGGCGTCGAAATTCCACTGGCCGCCCTCGGGCTGCGTCCCGTCCATCAACACGTCGAAGCGGCGGCGCATTTCCCGATAGAAGTACTCCATCCGGTATTCCTTGCGGCCCTTCGCCCACGCGGCGAAATCCTCGCGGCTGGCCAAGAAGTGCCGGTCGTCGCGCTCAATCCAGCCGCAGCCGGCGGTCGCACACACGGCGGGCAGCGACTGCGTCAGCCGCCATTCGCCGGGGGTCACGGCCAGCACCGCGTTCGGCTTGAAACGCCCGATGTCTTCGGCGAGCGCCGACTCTAGGCTCTCGGCGGAGTGCGCGCCCAGCTCTCGGTAATGCACGGTGATGCCGCGCTCCCGCAGGGCGTCACGGAAGTGCCGCATGGCCGAGAGGAACACGGCGATTCTCGGCTTGCTGCTCCAGACCTGCGTGGCTTCGTGCCGCACTTCCGCCATCCACACGGCGTCTAGCGAAGTATCAAAGTCGTCGAAGGCGGCGGAGGCCGCGTCGAGCTGGTCTCCAAGAACGACGACAAGGTGGCGAAGGGATGACTTCATTGATGCATTGTGGTGCCGCCGCCGTGCACGCCGCGTAGCAGCCGGCCACCCGTCCTACAATCGGCGCATGACTGAATCTGCCACCCAGCGACCGACTCGCATTCGCGTTGATCTTGCCGCCATCAGCGACAACGCCGCCGCCATCCGCCGCCACACCGGGGTGCCGGTCATGGCCATCGTCAAAGCCAACGCTTACGGGCATGGGCTGAGGACCGTCGCGCATCATCTAGAGGCGACCGGCACCGAGCGCTTCGGCGTCGCTTTTGTCGAGGAAGGCATCGCCATGCGTCAGTCGGGCATCCGCTCGCCGATCTTGGTGATGGGCGGAATCTACGGGCCGCAGATCGACGCGTTCTTGGTGAACGACCTAGCGCTTACCGTGTCCTCGCTGGATAAATTGCGGCAAGTCGAATCCGCGGCCGAAGCGATGGGTCAGAAGGCCACCGTGCACCTCAAGATCGACACCGGCATGAACCGCATCGGTGTGCAGAGCGAAAACAGTCGCGCGTTTCTGGAGGCCGCCTTCCAGTCGCGCTGGTGTCGGATCGAGGGCATCTACTCGCACCTCG
>JBBQIA010000064.1:0-8389 GCA_038324485.1 Lysobacterales bacterium | reverse complement strand
GAGGAAGGCTTACGCCACGTGCGCCGCGAGGTGGCCCTGCATCGCTACCTCACCGCGCTCGATCGCTCGATTCCCGGATTAACGCCGGCGCTAGGGTGGCAACTTGATGAGCCGCCTGTGTTCGTCGAGTACCCGTATTTCGAAGATGGCGATCTGGCGCGCTGGATGGCGGCGCACAACGCGGGCGCTGGCCTGTCGCTCGATCACCGTGTGGCCTTGGTGGCGCAGATTGCCGACACCTTGGCCGAACTCCACACCGCAGGCGTGGTTCATCAGGACTTGAAGCCCGGCAACATTTTTCTTCGCGCTGACCCTTCGCGTCCGGAAGGCTGGTGCACGGCGCTCGCGGATTTGGGCGGGGGTCACGCTTCGCCGCTGCCTCAGATGGCCGCGGGCTTTTTCGATGAATCAGCGTTGGGGGCCGAATCGCCCTCGGACCGATTGCGCGCGGGAACGGCGATTTACTGCGCGCCCGAGGTGCTGGCCGGCGGCCTACCGACCCAGCGTAGCGACCTGTTTTCGCTTGGCGTGCTGCTGTTCCAAATGGTGGTCGGGGACGTGCGTCGTCCCTTTGCGCCGGGCTGGGAGTCGGACGTGTCCGACCCGCTGCTGCAGCAAGACATCCGCGAACTGGCAGCCCTGCGACCGGAGCGCCGCAGCCTGAGTGCCGCGCAAGTGGCCGACCGGCTGCGGACTTTGCCCGCGCGCCGCACCGCCGCGCGCGAGGCCGATGACAGTGCGGCCCGCGCGCAAGACGTGACTAAACAGCTGCAGCGGCAAAAGCGTCGGCTGCGTTTGTTGGGCGTGGCCAGCGCCGCGTTGATGCTGGGATTAGCCGTAGCCACCTGGACCGGATGGCTGGCGATCGAAGCACGCAAGGATGAGCAGAAGCGTCGGGAAGATGCGCAGGCCGTGCTGGGCTTTCTGACCAGTGACCTTCTGACTCGCGCCGACCCCTACCGCGGCGGCGTGCGTGACATCAGTTTGCGCACGGCGCTCGACGAGGCTGCAGAGCGCATCGATGATCGCTTGGGCGCGAGCCCCGAGGTGGCCGCGACGGTTCACGATGCGGTGTCCGGCGCCTACGAGTCGTGGGGGGACTATCCGCAAGCGGCCTTTCATTTGCGCCGTTCGATGGCCCTGTTATTACCCGGCGAGGGGGCAGATTCAACCGAAGGAGCCGCGAGGCAGCGGACTTTGTGCAGCCTCGAACGGCAGGCCGGAAAGCTGGACGATGCTCAGGCGGCTTGCGATGTGGCAGCCCTGCTCGATGCCGAACACGTGGGCGAGGTGTCCTTGGCGAGTCACGTCGAAATCGCGCGATTGGATTTTGAGCGCGGTCATTGCGATCGCGTGGTGGCGTCGATGCCGTCGCAGTTGGATCGCGCCGCAGGGTCGGACAACCCGAGCATCGCCGACGCGCTCAGCGTGCTTGGCCGCTGTCGCAGCCGCTTAGCCGAGGACGGCGCGGCCATTGATGCACTGCGCCGCTTGGTGGCCCTGCAGGTTGAGCGTTTTGGTCCCGACCATCCCAATACCGGTCGGGCATTGGCTGAGCTTTCGGACGCATTGGTTCGCGCGAGCCGCTATTCCGAAGCCGAGGCCACGGTGGACCGAATGGCCGCGGTGTTTGCGAGCGCGCTTGGGCCGGAACACCCGGATTCATTCAAGGTGGCGTTTCGACGTGGACAAATCGCCGCTGGTCTTGGCCGTGATGCGGATGCCGCGCTGGCTTTCGCCGACGCCTATCGCGGCTGGGACGGCTTGCTGGGGGCACGGCATGTGTCCACCTTGCTGGCCGGGTCGGAGTACGCGCTCTCCCTGGTTCGGGCGGGCGAGCGCGCAAGTGCGGAGGTGATCGTTGCGCGGCAGCAGATGGAGTCGGCGGCGGCCTTGGCTCAGGGCGGAGCCCGTGCTGCAGACTTTCACGAGATCTGGGCCGAGACGCTACTGCGCTTGGGCCGTTTGGATGAGGCCGAGTTCGAACTCGCGGCCTTCGATGCCTCGGCGGAGGGGGTGGTGCCGCCGTTCCATCCTCGCCGAGCGGGTATGCGCTGTTTGGCCAGCCGAGTGGCGTCCCTGCGCGGCGACGTTGAGTCGGCCGGCGAGGCCCTTGCCGCCTGTCGATTGGGCTTGGCGCGGGTGCCGTTACAGGACGCGCGTCGCCGCTTGCTGGCCGATGCGGAGGCGGCGCTGGGGTCATCAGGGGTGTGAAGTTGCTTTTTAAGCTATTGATCTAAAACACTTTCAGAATTCTTCAGAATTGCTCACGTCTGCGGAAAGCCTTGCTCTGGTCGAAGAGGCAAGGTGTTGTCTCCCCGGACGTGGGCGGTATCGGTTCGACAGGGCGGCAACGCCCTCAGGGCAGGAAGCCAGCAAGGATGCCGACGATATCGGCCACTCTCGGGGTGCTTCGCAGGACGCGGTTCTGGGAGTCTCACGAGGTCTAGATGACCATGAAGGCGCCGAATGGAATTCGGCGCCTTTGCTTTTTCCGCCCTCAGGGCTGAAGGCTCGCTCGGTACGTTGGCGGTTGGCGAGCCCCTGCCGGCAGGGCGCGTTCGACCGCTGCGGCAAGCCTCAGTAAATCGGCATCACTGTCGCCTCGCCCCAGCAGGCTGAGCCCCACCGGCAAGCCGTGAACGTTCCCCATCGGCAGCGTGACGCTAGGCGTTCCGGCCACCGCCGCCGATCCGTAGCCCGCACTCGTAAAGTGGTCGCCGAGTACCGGATCGATGGGCCACGCCGGTCCGGTGGTGGGCGCAATCAAGGCATCGAGGGACTGATCTTTCAGAAGTTGCAGTAGGCCCTCATCACCGGCGAGGCGCCGCGCTTTGTCTCTGGCCTCAAGGTAGGCCGCGTCGGTCAGCGGCCCCCGGGCGTCGGCTTGCTGCAGCAGCTCTTGTCCAAACCACGGCATGGTGGCCTCCGAGTGGGCGGTGTTCCAAGCAATCAGCGCCTCAAGCGAAGTCACCGGCGCCTTGCTGTCTTGCAGATAGCGATTTAGCCCGTCCTTGAACTCGAAGAGCAATACCTCGAGCTCGGCTTCGCCCCACTGCCCCCAGGTGGGCATCGACACGTCGACGAGTTCGGCGCCGGCCTCGCGCAGGGCGCTGAGCGCGCGCTCTGTGGCGGCGTCGAGGCCGCCGTGACGGCCCATGGCCTGCCGCAGGACGCCCAAGCGACGCCCCTGAAGTGGCGCTGCGCTCAGTGCGGCGCTTTCCAAAGCGAACGCGGGACGCGCGGCGGCTGCGGGGTCGCGGGGGTCTAGGGCGGCCATCGCGCTCATCAGGGCTGCGGCGTCAGCGACCGAGCGCGCCATCGGGCCCGCCGTGTCCTGCGACACCGAGATCGGCACGATGCCATCGCGACTCACCGCGCCAACGGTGGGTTTAAAGCCGACCAAGCCATTGACCGCGGACGGGCAGAGGATGCTGCCGTCGGTTTCGGTGCCGATACCCACGGTTGCCAGACTGGCCGCGATGGCGGCGCCCGTGCCCGAACTGGAGCCGCAGGCATTGCGGTCGAGTACGTAGGGATTGCGCGTCTGGCCGCCCGCGCTGCTCCAGCCGGAAATGGAATTCGTCGAGCGGAAGTTGGCCCATTCGCTCAAATTGGTTTTCCCGAGGATCACCGCGCCGGCCTCGCGAAGACGAGTGATCAAGAACGCGTCATCCGGCGGGACGTGTGCGGCCAGCGCCAGCGAGCCCGCCGTGGTGGGCAGGCCGGTCACGTCGATGTTGTCCTTCACGAGGATTGGGATGCCGTGCAGCGGGCCACGCAGGGTGCCGGCCGCGCGCTCGGCGTCCAGCGCTTCGGCATCGGCGCGGGCTTGCGGATTCAGGGCGATGACCGCGTTGAGGGTCGGGCCGGCGTCATCGACGGTGGCGATGCGGACGAGGTAGGCGTCCACCAAGTCGGCGCTGCTAAAGCGCCCTTCAGTCATGCCGGCCTGCGCGTCGGCCACCGATAGCTCAACCACGTCCACGTTCACGCTGGCGGGTCTTGAGTCGGTGCCCGAACGGGACGGCGCATCAGTGCTCCGGTTGTCGTCTCCACCGCAGCTGGCCAGAAGCAGAGCGAGCAGCGCCGCCGAGCTCAGGGTCAGCATTAAGCTAATTCGCGCGCGCGAAGGGCGTCGCCGGAAGGGAAGCGAAAGGCGAGAGGGCATGCGTGGCTCCGTGGCGGTGATCTGCCGATCGTAGTCCGAGCGCGGCGTCGATGTTGGTGAAGGCGGTGCGCGAAAGGCGAGACGCTTGGCCTAGATGAGGTCCCAGGCCAATTTGCCAATCAACAGGGTCACCACCGCAAGAAACACGACGCGCACGAAGCGCTGACCTTTGCGAATGGCCAAATGGCTGCCGATCCAGCTGCCCAGCATGTTGCCCAGCACCAGCGGCACGGCCAGCACCCAGATGACGAAGCCGCTTAGCGCCAACACGGTCCACGAGCTGAGGTCGGCGGCCACGTTGGCCGCTTTCGAGACGCCGGACGACTTCAGGAAATCGAGGCCCAGCACGCTGACGAAGGCAAACACCATCAGGGTTCCGGTACCCGGGCCAATCAAGCCGTTGTAAAAGCCGCAGGCCACGCCAACGGCGCTGGCGGCCGCGGCCTCTTTTTCTGGGGCGAAGCGACGCGCGTCCACTTGTCCGAAGTCTTTACGGAAGGCGGTGTAAACCGCCAGCACCACGCACAGCGCGAGCACGGTCCACTTCAGCAGTTCGGGGTCGAGGCGTTTCGCCAGCTGCACGCCGACGGCAGAAGCGAGGAGGGCCCCGATGCACGCCGGAACAACGATTCGAGCTGCGACCGGAATGCGCGAGAGGTAGTTCCACGCCGCCACGGAAGTGCCGAAGATGGAACTTGTGCGCTGCGTGCCGATGGCCTGAAGAATCGATAGGCCGGGATGCAGATTGAGCATGGCCGGCGTCAGGATGAGCCCGCCGCCGCCAACGATGCTGTCGAGCAGGCCCGCCGCAAAACCGGCCAGCGCGGTCAGCGCCAGCAGTTCGGGCGTCAGCTCAGCGAGCATCCGCAGCCCCGTTAACGATGCAGTGTTGGACGGCGCCGGCAAACCGGCGCCAGAACCATTAGCCGCGCGACGAGCGCTTGCGGTCGCTTTCGGTCAGCATCTTCTTGCGAAGACGGATTTCCTTCGGCGTGATCTCGACCAGCTCGTCGTCGTCGATGAAGTCCAGCGCCTGCTCCAGCGTGTACTTGATCGCCGGCGACAGCTGAATGGCCTCGTCCTTGCCCGAAGCGCGCATGTTGGTCAGCGGCTTGGTGCGGATGGCGTTCACCGTCAGGTCGTTGTCCTTGCTGTGGATGCCCACCAGCTGACCTTCATAGACCTGATCGCCCTCGGCCGCGAACAGCTTGCCGCGCTCCTGCAGCGGGCCCAGCGAGTAGGCCGGCGTCGCGCCGGGCGCATTGGCAATCATCACGCCATTGAGGCGCTTGGCGATTTGCCCCGCTTCCTTCGGACCGTAGGCGTCGAAGACGTGGAACAGCAGGCCGGAGCCCTGCGTCAGGGTGCGGAACTCGTTCTGGAAGCCGATCAGGCCACGCGCCGGGATCATGTAGTCCAGACGCACGCGACCCTTGCCGTCCGACTCCATGTTCTTGAGCTGGGCCTTGCGGCTGCCGAGCTTCTCCATGACGCCGCCCTGATGCACTTCTTCGACGTCCACCACCAGCTGCTCGATCGGCTCCATCATCTGGCCGTCGATCTCTTTGATGATGACTTCGGGGCGCGACACGGCCAGTTCGAAACCTTCGCGACGCATGTTTTCGATCAGCACCGACAAATGCAGTTCGCCGCGACCGGACACCAGGAACTTGTCGGCGTCTTCGAGCTGTTCGACCTTCAGCGCCACGTTGTGCACGGCCTCGCGCTCAAGGCGGTCTTTGATCTGGCGGCTGGTGAGGAACTTGCCGCCCGAGAGGTCTTTGTTGCCGGCGAACGGCGAGTTGTTGACCTGGAAGGTCATCGAGATGGTGGGCTCGTCGACGGTCAGCGGCGGCAGTGCTTCGGGCGTGTCTACCGCGCAGACGGTTTCCGAAATCGTCAGGTCTTGAATGCCCGAGATCGCCACGATGTCGCCGGCTTCGGCCGTTTCCTGCTCAATGCGCTCAAGGCCCATGAAGCCGAGCACCTGCATCACTTTGCCCTGACGCTTCTTGCCGTCGCGGCCGACCACGGTCACCTGCATGTTCTTCTTCACCATGCCGCGCTGGATGCGGCCGATGCCGATCACGCCGACAAAGTTGCTGTAGTCGAGCTGGCTGATGAGCATCTGGAAGGGGCCTTCGGCGGCCACCGGCGGCGCCGACACGTGCTTCATGATCGCTTCGTACAGCGGGGTCATGTCGCCTTCGCGTGCGGTGTCTTCAAGGCTCGCGTAGCCGTGCAGGGCGGACGCGTAGACGATCGGGAAGTCGAGCTGCTCGTTCGTGGCGCCCAGCTTGTCGAACAAATCGAACACTTGGTCGATCACCCAGTCCGGACGCGCGCCGGGACGGTCAATCTTGTTGACCACGACGATCGGCTTGAAGCCCATCGCGAAAGCCTTCTGCGTCACGAAGCGGGTCTGCGGCATCGGGCCGTCCATCGCGTCGACGAGGATGAGCACCGAGTCGACCATCGACAGCACGCGCTCGACCTCACCACCGAAGTCGGCGTGGCCCGGGGTGTCGACGATGTTGATGCGGTTGCCCTGCCAGGTGATCGCGGTGTTCTTGGCCAGGATGGTGATGCCGCGTTCCTTTTCCTGGTCGTTGCTGTCCATCACGCGCTCGCCCACTTTCTCGCGCTCATTAAAGGTGCCGGACTGCTTCAGAAGGCAGTCGACGAGCGTGGTCTTGCCGTGGTCAACGTGGGCCACGATGGCGATGTTGCGGAGATTCTGGATGGACATATGGGCTCGGCACCTCGAGGGGCGCTGGGGCTCGGTCGGAAAGGAAGCCCGCGAGTATACCGGCCTTGATTGACGGGACGTTAACGGTTCCCCGCTGACGGAACGCGCCGGGTGGGGATTGCGGGCTAAAGCATCGCAGCCGTCGCGGTACACTGCGCGCCCTTTTGCCCCACCGGAGCCTGCCCATGAGCACCGTCACCGCTACGTTTCACACCGCCCACGGCCCCATCGAAGTGGCTCTGCACGCCGACAAGGCGCCGCTGACGGTTGCCAATTTCGTGAATTTGGTTCGTCGCAAGTACTACGACGGCCTGAACTTCCACCGCGTGATCGCCGACTTCATGATTCAGGGCGGCTGCCCGGATGGACGCGGCACCGGCGGCCCGGGCTATCGCTTCGAAGACGAAGTGGGCACCGGACTGTCGCATGAGCGCGGCGTGCTTTCGATGGCCAATGCCGGGCCGCGCACCAACGGCAGCCAGTTCTTCATCACTCACGTGGCCTGCCCGTGGCTCGACGGCAAGCACACCGTGTTCGGCAAGGTGCTGTCGGGTTTGGACGCCGTGGACGCAGTGAAGACCGGCGACGCGATCGAGAAGATCACGCTGGAAGGCGATATCGACGCCGTGCTTGCGGCGCAGTCGGAGCGCGTGGCCGAGTGGAACAAATCGCTGGACGAAGCGCAGCGCTAAGCGCCCCGACAGCCATGCAAAGACGGAGCCGCCCTAGGGCGGCTTCGTTTTTTCTGAGCGACCGACGCTCGCCCGTCCGACGCATTGGGCCGAGACCGAGGGGGAGGAGGGCAGGGCTCTCGGTGGTATCATTTCAAGCTTCACACCAACGCTTGAGGGGATGTCGATGCCGCAGCTCAGCCTACGTATGGGACATGCCAAGCCAAGCGCCATCATGGCCGTGGCGGATAAGGCGAAAGCCCTAAAGGCCCAAGGTCGCGACATCATTAGCTTCTCGATTGGCGTGCCGAATTTTCTGCCGGGCGACCACGTTTACGCCGCCGCCCGCGACGCGCTGGCGAAAGACAGTGGTCAGTACGGCAGCAATCGCGGCGCCGACGCCCTGCTCGATGCGTTCATCGGGCACATGGCCCGCATTGGCCTAACGGGCTACACGCGCAAGCATTGCGCGACCGGCATCGGCGCCAAGCACCTGCTCTATAACTTGGCCGAGGCCTTGCTGGACCCGGGCGACACGATCGCCTTCGCCACGCCGTATTGGACGACCTACGTCGACATCGCCGACATCTGCGGCGCGAAGACCTTGCTGCTGCCGGCTCCGGCCAGCCAGGACTACAAGATCACGCCGGCCCAACTGGATGCCGCGCTGGCGCAGAAGCCGAAGGTCTATCTGTTCAACAACCCGTCGAACCCGACCGGCATGGTCTATACGAAGGACGAGATCGCGGCGCTGGCCGATGTGTTCGCCAAGTACCCGGACACATGGATCATCAGCGA
>JBBQIA010000063.1:0-8389 GCA_038324485.1 Lysobacterales bacterium | reverse complement strand
GCTAGACTCCGCCGATCGTTCCTAACGGGGTCGTTCCATGCGACTGCTGCTTGCGCTTCTTTTCCTTCTCGCCTTGCCGCTGTCTGCGCAGGACCGCCGTCTCGACGAGCACAGCTACGCCCAGCCAGCCACGGTGCGGATTTCCGCCTCTGACTTCGATCTGCGCGTCGACTTCACCAAGCGCCAGCTGGAAGGCCAAGTGGCCCACACCTTGGCCTGGGCCGATGCGGCAGTCGCCGGCCCGGCGCAGTTGGTGCTCGACACCCGCGACTTGAGCATCGAGCGCGTGCAGGCGCGCAACGGCGACGGTCGCTGGCAGCGCGTGCCGTTTGCCTTGGCCGAAAACGACCCGATTTACGGCGCGGCCCTGACCATCGATCTGCCCTCGCGCATGGACACCGTGCGCATTCGCTACCGCACCTCGCCGGAGGCCTCGGGACTGCAGTGGATGCCGGCCACGATGACGGCCACCGGCAAGGCGCCGCTGCTGTTTAGCCAGTCGCAGGCCATCCACGCGCGCAGTTGGGTGCCGCTGCAAGACACGCCCGGCGTGCGCTTCACCTACACCGCCCGTATTCGCACGCAGGCCGGCGTCATGGCCCTGATGAGCGCCGACAACGACCCGGCGGCCGAGCCGGACGGCGATTTCCGCTTCACCATGGCGCAGCCGATTCCGAGCTACCTGCTGGCGATTGCGGTCGGTGATTTTCACTTCAAGGCGATTTCGCCGCGCGCGGGCGTCTGGGCTGAACTCCCGGTGCTCGAACGCGCCGCGGCCGAGTTCGCCGACACCGAAACCATGATCGCGGCCACCGAGGCGCTTTACGGCCCCTATCGCTGGGAGCGCTACGACCTGCTGATTCTTCCGGCCAGCTTTCCGTTCGGAGGGATGGAAAATCCGCGTCTGAGCTTCATCACGCCGACGGTCATCACCGGCGATAAATCGCTGGTATCGCTGATCGCGCACGAGCTGGCGCATTCGTGGTCGGGCAATTTGGTGACTAACGCCAGCTGGAAAGACATGTGGTTGAACGAGGGCTTCACCAGCTACGTCGAGAACCGCATCGTCGAAGACGTCTTTGGCGTCGAGCAGGCCCAGATGGAAAATGTGGTGAGCCAAGCCGGCCTGCGCGCGACGCTGGCCGAGCTGTCCGCCGACCGGCAGGTGCTGGCGCTGCCGCCGACGCCGGGCGGTGACCCGGAAGATGCGCTCAGCGACGTCGCCTACATCAAGGGCCAGTGGTTTTTGATTTTCTTAGAGCAGCGCTTCGGTCGCGAAGCCTTCGACCCGTTCCTGCGACGCTGGTTCGACGAGCACGCGTTTCAGAGCGTGACCACGGACGATTTTTTGGTCTTCCTGCGCCGCGAACTGATCTCGAAAATACCGGGAAAAGTCAGCGAAGCCGAGCTGGCCGCATGGGTAGCGGGTTCGGGCTTGCCCGACACTGCGAAGCCCGCTGAGTCGGCCCGCTTGGCCGCCGTGGACGCCGCCCGCGCCACGTGGTTAAAGCGCGATGCGGTGGCCGGTGATTTGCCGACCAGCGCTTGGATCACGCAAGAGTGGGTGCACTTCTTGGAAGGCCTGCCCGAAGACATCGACGCTGCTCGCCTGCTGGAATTGGATAGCGCCTTCCGCTTTACCGGCACTCCGAACGGCGAAGTAGCGCAGCGCTGGTATCCGATCACCGTGCGCGCCGGCTATTTCGAGGCACGCCCGGCGCTCGGGCAGTTTTTGCGCAAGGTGGGACGCCGTAAATTGATCCTGCCGAGCTATGTGGCTTTGGCCGAGACGCCGGAAGGTCTGGCCTTTGCGCGCCAAGTATTGCAGCAGGCTAGCGCGGGCTATCACCCGATTACCCGCGGCAGCGTGCAGGCGGCGCTGGACGCGCCCGCCGCGCCCTGATGCGCCAGCGCGAGTCGAACGCATGAGCCCACGAAACGCCGGCACGGTCTCGCGGCCTCGCCGCAGTCGCGTCATGCGGCTGCTGGTGCTTTCTCTCGTGATCGACGTGGTGATCGTGTTGGGCCTGCTGGCGTGGAAGCCGCAGTGGGCGCTCGATGCCTACTTCGCAGTGCAGCGCATTCAAGCCGGTGCGACGGAGCGCGTGGTGACGGTGGACGGCCAGCGCATCGTTCAACTGGAGGCGGGCCCGAGTGACGCGCCCGTCATCGTGTTGCTGCATGGCTTCACCGGGGCCAAAGAAAATTGGCTGCCGCTGATGGCGTCATTGACCGACACGCATCGCGTGATTGCACCGGATTTGCCCGGCTGGGGCGAGAGCGAGCGCATCGACGGCGCCGACTACGGCGTGATCGCGCAGGCCGAGCGCGTCTCGGCATGGTTGGCGACCTTGCCCGAGCCGCCTGCTCTGTTGGTAGGGCATTCGATGGGTGGGCACATTGCCGCGCTGGTCGCGGCGCGACAGCCCGAGCAGGTCGAACGTTTGGCGTTGCTTTCCGCTGCGGGCGTGTCGTTCACCAGCAATGATTTCGGGCGCGCCGTGCTTGCGGGCGGCCATCCCTTCGCGGTGAATGATCGGGCGAGTTTCGATCGTTACTTGGAACTCGTGTTCACCGATCCGCCGATCGTCCCGTGGCCGGTCGACCGCGCGCTCATCAATCGGCGCATCGCCGACCATGATTTCGAAGTGGCGGTACTCGACCGGCTGCGCGGTGACGAAACGTTCGCTGTGCAGCCGCTTCTTGGCGACATTCGGGCGCCCACCCTGCTGCTGTGGTGCGACGACGATCGCGTGATCGACGCGAGCGCTGCCCCTGCCTTTGCCGCCGGCCTGCGCAACTCGCGGACGGTGATGCTGCAGGGCTGCGGGCACATGCCAATGGTGGCGAACGTGGCTGGGACGGCCGCCGCGCTGGCAGAGCAGGTTCGCGAATCGCGCTAGGATCAGCGGGCGTTTCCTGCCCAGAGGTGTTGCCCATGCGCGCCACGATCCTGTCTTCTGCTCTCCTCCTGATTGCCGGCGCTGCACTGCCGAGCACGTCCATCGCTGCCGAAACGGTTCCGAAATACTCCGCCGCGCAGTTCTTCGAAACCACGAGTTTTCGCGTCGCCGATGCCGGTGGATTGGCCTTCTCGCCGGACGGCACCTCGTTATTGATTAGCTCGGATGCGAGCGGCGTGTTCAACGCCTACGCCTTGCCGGTCGCTGGCGGTGCACCGTCGCCGCTCACCCAATCGACCACGGACGCGGTGTTTGCAGCGAGCTACTTGCCCGACGGGCGGGCCATCGTCCAAGGCGATCGCGGCGGTAACGAACTGACCCACGTTTACCTGCGCGAGGCCGACGGCACGCTGCGCGACCTGACGCCCGGCGACACGCTCAAGGCCGGCTTCGCGGGTTTGAGCGCCGACGGTAAGACGCTGTGGGTGACGTCGAACGAGCGCGACCCGCAGGCCTTCGACGTGCTGGCTTTCGATACGGCGAACTTCGAAAGTCGCGTGCTGTTCCAGAACCCGGGCGGTTTCTTCCCGTCTGAAGTGTCGGACGACGGCCGCTGGGTGGCGATGGAGAAATCCAACACCTCGGCGGACTCCGATGTCTACCTCGTGGATTTGCAGGGCGACGGCATGCCGAGGCTGATCACGCCGAGTCAGGGTGCCGTATCGAACGGCGTCTATGGCTTCACGCCGGACTCGAAGACGCTCGTGTTTTCGACCAACGCGCACGGCGAGTTCGGCCAAGCCTGGACGCACGATTTGGCCAGCGGTGAGCAGCGGGCGCTGATCGAGGCCGACTGGGACGTGATGTTTGTCTCGTGGTCGCCGAGCGGCCGCTACCGCGTTTCAGCGATCAATGCCGACGCCAGCACTGTGCTGACGATTCTTGATACCCGCAGCGGTGAGCCGCTGGCCTTTGAAGGCCTGCCCGCCGGCGACATCGGTGGCGTGCGCTTCTCGCCCGACGAGGCCCGCATCGCGTTTACCGTAGCCTCCGACACCTCGCCCTCCGACGTGTTTGTGGCGGAACTCGCGGATCGGAAAGTGCGTCGACTCACCACGGCCCTGAACCCGGCCATCGACGAGTCGCAGCTGGTCGAGGCCACCATCGTTCGCTACGAGGCTGAGGGCGGCGTGCAGATTCCCTCCGTGCTCTATCGGCCGAAGGGCGCGTCGGCGGCGAACCCAGTGCCAGCGATCGTGCTGGTGCATGGCGGTCCGGGTGGTCAGACGCGGCGCG
Organism: Lysobacterales bacterium; assembly: GCA_038324485.1. Classification (GTDB taxonomy): domain Bacteria; phylum Pseudomonadota; class Gammaproteobacteria; order Xanthomonadales; family Xanthomonadaceae; genus Silanimonas. The sequence continues at coordinate 4,190 of JBBQIA010000063.1, read as the reverse complement.
GCTATAGCGCGATGGTTCAGCATCTGGTGAATCACGGTTATGCCGTGCTGGGTGCCAACAATCGCGGTTCGTCAGGCTACGGCAAGACCTTCTTCCACATGGACGATCGCCAGCACGGCGAAGCCGACCTGCGCGACATCGTTGCCGGCGGTGACTGGCTGCGCGCGCAGGACTGGGTGGTCGACGATCAGGTGGCCGTGATGGGCGGCTCCTACGGCGGCTTCATCACTGCCGCAGCGCTGACCTTTCACCCCGAGGCCTTCGAGGCCGGCGTCAACATCTTCGGCGTGACGAATTGGGTGCGCACGCTCGAGTCGATCCCGGCGTGGTGGGGCGCGCAGCGTGAGGCGCTCTATGACGAAATGGGCGACCCGGCTACGGACGCCGAGCGCCATCGTCGTATCTCGCCGCTGTTCCACGCGAAGAACATTGTTCGTCCGCTGCTGGTGGTGCAGGGCGCCAACGACCCGCGCGTGCTGCAGGTCGAATCGGATGAGCTGGTGGCCGCAGCGCGCGCCAACGGCACGCCGGTGGAATACGTGCTGTTTTCCGACGAGGGCCACGGCTTCTTGCGTCGCGAGAATCGCATCAGCGCGCAGGAGGCGTACCTGAGCTTCCTCGACACTCACGTGCGGAAAACTGCGGACTGAGCCAAAGGCCCGTGACGGTGCGGCAATAAAAAAGGGGCGGCCTATGCCGCCCCTTTTTCGTGATGACCAGCGCGTCTTACGGACCGCGGGTTTCTGTTTTACGGAAGGCGTTGCCTTCCACGTAGTTCGGCCATTCGCGGCTGCTGCCCAACTGGCGGCCGACGCCATAAAGAAGCTGCAGGTCCTGCACCGTGCCGCGCAGGTCCCACGTCGGGTCGAAGTTGTCGCCGACCTTGTGGTAACGCACCGCCGTGTAGTCGGTCATCCACGCCAGACCATATTCGCGGCCCTTCTCCGTGTGATCAACGCCGCCTTTGGCATACAGGGCCGGCACGCCGGCCTTGGCGAAGTTGAAATGGTCGGAGCGGAAGAAGTAGCCGGCAGCGGGGGCGCTTTCTTCCATCAGCACGCGGCCCTGACGGTCGGCGATGCCTTTGGCGATGTCATCGAGCGTCGAGTTGCCCAGACCGATCACCACCAGCTCTTTGGTCGGGCCCAGCACGCTCATGGCGTCGAGGTTGATCACCGCCACGGTCTTCTCGAGCGGGATCACCGGGTGCGCGGCGTAGTACTTCGAGCCGAGCAGGCCCGATTCTTCGAGCGTCACAAACAAGAACACCATGCTGCGCTCGGGGGCCGGCTGCTGCACGGTGAACGCTTCGGCGATTTCGAGCACGCCCGACACGCCGGTGGCGTTGTCGACGGCGCCGTTATAGATGCGGTCGCCGACGCCCGAGAAGTTGCGGCCCAGATGATCCCAGTGCGCGGTGTAAACCACGGCCTCGTCCGGGTGGGTGGTGCCCGGCAGCATGGCGATCACGTTTTGCGAGCTGGCGGTGCGGGCGTTACTTTTCAGATCCAGTGCGAAGCGGGCCTTCAAAGAAATCGGGGTGAAGCTCGGCTGATTAGCGCGAACGCGCTCGGCCATGAAGTCGAGCCCGGCGTCGGCAAATAGCGCATCGGCGGTGGCGGCATTGATCCAGCCCTGGGCCGGAAGACGCGGTTCCGGATCTTCGCTCGGCGGCAGGTCAAACTGCGGACCACCCCAGCTGTTTTGCACGACTTCCCACGGGTATGAAGCGCCCGCGTCGTCGTGGATGATCAGCGCTGCAGCGGCGCCCTGACGTGCCGCCTCTTCAAACTTGTAGGTCCAGCGGCCGTAATAGGTCATGCGCTCGCCGCCGAACAACTCGCTGCTGCCGACGTGGAAGCCCGGGTCGTTGATCAGCATGACGACGGTCTTGCCTTTGACGTCGAGGCCGGCGTAATCGTTCCAGTTGGCTTCGGGCGCTACGACGCCATAGCCCACGAAAACCAGTTCGCTGTCCTTGATCGAGATCTGCGCTTCGCCGGTGCGCGTGCCGATGGCGATCTCCTGGCCAAAGGCCAAAGCGAGGGCGCGCGTGGCGGTGGTCAGCGTGGCGCTGCTGGCCTTGTCGTCGGCCGTGGTTTCGGTCATCGGCACGTCTTGCGTCCATGACTCGCCGTTGCCGGGCTTCAGGCCCAGTCGCTTCAACTGCGCAATCAAGTACTCGACGGTTTTGGTTTCGCCCACGCCACCGGGCGAGCGGCCGGCGAAGTCATCGCCGGACAACACCTCAACATGCGCACGGAAATCTTCGGCGGAAATCTCCGGCCCGAAACCGTGCGTTGCGGCCGTGGTCTTGGCGGGCGGTGTTGGCGCCGCCAAAGCCGCAGCGCTAGAAAGAATGGCGAAAGTCGCCACCAAGGGAAGTCGCATCACAGGCGCACTCCAAAAACGGAAAGTGCCTTGATTCTAGCCCTACCGCGCAGGCGGTCCTTATTCCGGCGGGGTTTCGCCCTCGTAGCGCACTGGCGTGGCGCCCGTAACTTCGCCGATGGTGGCGCTGGTGTGCACGAACAGGCTGACTTCGCGCTTGAAAATCATCGGGCCGCTGACCGTGGCCTCGGGGCCGATCACGATGCGCGGCATTTTCTCTGCGCCCCAGTTGAACCAGCCGCGATTCGGTTCTTCCACTTCAATGCCGCCGGCTTTCGCGCCGCGGCCCAGAACCACGTCGCCATTCACCGTCAGCAGGCGTCCTTTGACCGTGCCGCCATCGAGGCGCAGCCCGCCGTTGACCGTTTCGGCATTGCCGGCCACCACGCTGCGTGCACCGATGCGGATGGCGCCGTTGACGGTTTCAAGGCCGCCCGACACCTCGCTGTCTTCTTCAACGCTGATGCCGCCGTTGACGGTTTCGGCGCTGCCCAACTTCACCTTGCCGCCGATGCGAATGCCGCCGTTCACCGTTTCAGCGTTGCCGACACTGGCGCCGTCGGCGATGGAAATGCCGCCGTTGACGGTTTCGGCGGAACGCACGGTGGCGCCCGATCGAATGGCGATGCCGCCGTTCACCGAGTCGAGGCTGCCGTAGGTTTGGCCCGCTTCGGCAGTGATGCTTCCCAATACCTTCGATTCGTTACGAGAACCTTCTGCGAGCGCCACGCCGCTGACGGCCAGAGAGAGGGCGATCGCTAGAAGCGTGCTGCGAAGGCGAGATTGGCAGGAATGTGTGCAGAGGGCAGGGGCGGTCATGGCGGTCTCCAGACATCGCGGAAAAAGGGCGATGAGGCTCATCCTGCCCCCGGCAGCTAAACTTGTCGCCTCCCGTTGGTCACTGGTGCAAAGGTCATGGCGTCGCGTCCGAAACCCGTTCTCTTGCTCATTCTTGATGGCTGGGGCCACCGCGAGGAATCCACCGACAACGCGATCGCGCTCGCTGACGTGCCGAACTGGCGGCGCATGTTGGCCGACTGCCCGCACACCTTGGTCCACACCGAAGGCCGCTTCGTGGGCCTGCCAGACGGCCAGATGGGCAACTCCGAAGTGGGGCACATGAACATCGGCGCGGGACGCATCGTCTATCAAGACCTGACGCGCGTGGACGCAGAAATTGAAGACGGCGCGTTCTTTCGCAATCCCGAACTGCTGGCCGCCTGCCACGCGGCACGCGACGCTGGCTGCGCCCTGCACCTGATGGGTCTGCTGTCGCCGGGCGGTGTGCACTCGCACGAGGCGCATTTGTTCGCCCTGATCGAGATGGCAAAACGCGAAGGCGTGATGCGCGTCGCCGTTCATGCTTTCCTCGACGGTCGTGACATGCCGCCGAAGTCGGCCGAACCCTCCTTGCGCGCTTTGGCCGAGGTCTGCGCGCGCGCGGGCAACGCGCATTTGGCGACGGTGTCGGGTCGCTATTGGGCGATGGACCGCGACCACCGCTGGGAGCGCGTGGAGTCCGCCTATTTGGCGATCACCGAGGCCGAAGCCGGCCACCGCGCCACCGACGGATTGGCCGCTCTGGCTGCGGCCTATGCGCGCGGCGAAAACGACGAGTTCGTGCTTCCCACCGTCATCGAGGGCGCGCAGCCGATGCGCGACGGGGACGCCGTGGTGTTCTTCAACTTCCGCGCCGACCGCGCACGGCAGATCACCGCTGCGCTGACGGTACCGAGCTTTGATGGTTTCGTAAGGCCGCGGGCCATCGCGCTGTCGCGCTTCGTGGGCCTTGCCGAATA
>JBBQIA010000062.1:0-8399 GCA_038324485.1 Lysobacterales bacterium | reverse complement strand
GGGCTGAAAGACGAACATTACTTCGCCGGCCAGTTCTTTACGCATCGCCACGAGGACTTCGGCGGCACCCATCAACAGGGCGACGTGAGCATCGTGACCGCAGGCGTGCATCACGCCCACGTCTTGGCCGCGATAGGTCGTGCGAACGGTCGAGGCAAACGGCAGGCCGGTGGCCTCGGTGACGGGCAGGGCGTCCATGTCGGCACGCAGGGCGATTCGCGGACCGGGCCGGGCGCCCTTCAGCACCGCCGCAACGCCGGTGATGCCAAGGCCGGTTCGCACCTCAAGGCCTAAACCGCGAAGGTGCTCCGCCACCTTGGCCGAGGTGCGGGTTTCCAGGGTGCCCAGTTCCGGGTGCTGATGGAGGTCGCGGCGCCAAGCGCTGACGTCGGGAAGCACTTCCGCGATGGCTTGGTCAACGCGTGCCGGCGTGGGCTGCGCGATGGCGATGGCGGGAGCAAATCCGACCATCAGAGCGAGAAGAGCGCGAGCTCGATGCAGTTGCATGCGTAACCGTCACAGGTTCAGGGAAGAACGAAGCATACCCACGAAGCCGTTCGTCGCCAGCGGTGAGGTCGATGGGCATCGCAGCGAGACTCATGGTCGGGTCTTGCGTCCTTATTTTTTCACGTGCGGCATCGCAGCATTGCGGCCAAAGTTCTTGCTGCGCCGCAGCGAAAAGGATTTGTGAGGATCACTGTGAAGACGCCTCCACACAAAATGCACATGAACGGGAGTTGACTGTGTAGGCTCCACGGGGACAGAGGAGCAAACTGCAAACGGCAATAGCGTTGGTTCTCGTCGCTCACACAGCGACGTGAGGCAACGCTGTGATCGTTTTTGGTCGGAGCAGTACAGTCACGGATGGCATACCTCGGTCGCCAGCGAGTTCAGGCGTCAACGTGGGGGCTTAGGCCCCAGCGCGGTCGTCATCACAACCACCCGATACAGGTACGGGAGTTACTTCATGGAAGCTATGACTGTTGGCCAGTTCACACTGGTCTACAACGCTTTTTCGTTTGGCATCGCCACCTTCGCAGCCGCCACGCTGTTCTTTTGGTTTGGTCGCTCGCAGGTTTCGCATCACTACAAGACGGCACTCACCGTCACCGGTCTGGTGACCTTCATCGCGCTGTATCACTACTGGCGGATCTTCGACAGCTGGGGCGAGGCATACACCGTCACGAACGGCGTCGTTACCGCAACGGGTGTTGCGTTTAATCAGGCCTATCGCTACGTCGATTGGCTGCTGACCGTGCCGCTGCTGCTGATCGAGCTGATTCTTGTCATGCGTCTCGCGCAGTCCGAGACCGTCTCGAAGTCGATCAAGCTTGGCGGCGCTGCTGCGTTGATGATCATCCTGGGCTATCCGGGTGAGGTTTCCGGCGGTATCGATTCCACCCGCTTCATCTGGGGTGCGCTGTCGATGTTGCCGTTCCTCTACATCGTGTACACGCTTTACTCGAGCCTCGGTGAATCCATTGAGCGTCAGCCGGAAGGCGTTCGCGGCCTCATTCGCCTCGCGCGCAATCTGGTCGTCTTCTCGTGGTTCTTCTACCCGGTGGTCTACTTCCTGCCGTTCGTGTTCTCGCTCGACGGCGGCACAACCACGGCGGCGATCGAAGTGGGTTACACGATTGCTGACATCACGGCGAAGGCCGTGTTCGGTGTGGTGATCTACGCCATTGCAGTTCGCAAGAGCGAACTGGATGGCGCGAAGGCTTAAGTCATATTGGCTGAGGCTAACGGGGCAGGGTCCGGCGATGCCGGCACCCTGCCCCGCTTTTCCGAGAGTGGTCCAGAGAGGCGTCCATGCAAGGCAACGACGCGACATCCCGACTCATGCAGGTCGAGCAACGCATGCGCGAGCTCGTGCTGCACGACACAGGCGAGGCCGGTAAGGCCGCCGTAAATCATCTTTCCGCAGGGGGCTCCCGCGTCCGCGCGAAGCTTGCTCTGCATGCCTGTCACGCCCTTGGCGTGGCGGAAGCGCAGGCCATCGCCGTGGCGGCCGCCTGCGAGCTGCTTCACAACGCGTCCTTAGTGCACGACGACCTGCAGGACCGCGACACGCTTCGCCGTGGCCAGAGCACGGTGTGGCGGGCGCATGGCGACGCCGCAGCCATCTGCGTCGGTGACCTACTTCTATCTGCTGCCTATGGCGCGCTGGCGCCCACGGGCGCTGCCGCCGGCGAACTCATCATGCGTATGCACCGCCGGGTCGGCAGCGTCATTCGCGGGCAGTGCGAGGATTTGGCCCTGCAGGGGGGCACGCTGACGTCGCTGGAAACCTATGAACACGTGGCGCAAGGCAAGTCCGGTCCGCTCTTGATTCTGCCGATTGAGCTGGCCTTGGTCTTGGGCGGTCGAGCCGATGCGGTCGACTCAGCCGCGCAGGCCGGAACCCTGTTTGCGGTGGGCTACCAAGCGGCCGATGACCTGGACGACGTCGAGCGCGATGCGCTGAACGAAGAGTTGAATATCGTGGCCGTGCTGGCGGCAAGCGGCGAGAAGAACCCGACCGCCGCGGCGCGTGCACTGGTGGTCGATCGCTTTCTGCAGTGTGCTGCCATCGCCGAATCGCTGCCGCAAGGCAGTGGCGAAATGCTTGCCTCGCAGGCACGCAGCCGCGCTGCGGCCCTCGCCGAGATGGCACTGGCGTCATGAGTCGCGTGGTGGTCATCGGTGCCGGCTTTGGCGGCATGGCCGCCGCGCTGCGGGCCCGAGCCAAAGGCCATGAGGTCACCATCGTTGACCGATGCGCACGCCTCGGTGGCCGCGCTCAAGTCTTCGAGAAAGACGGGTTTCGGCATGACGCGGGCCCCACGGTTCTGACCGCGCCCTTTTTGTTCGACGAACTCTTTGCGCTGTTTGGCAAAGCCACCGCCGACTACGTGCGCATTGTCCCGCTGCCGCTGTGGTATCGATTCCGCTTCCACGACGGCGACACCTTCGATTACGGCGGCGGAATCGAGAATACGCTGGCCGAAATTGCCCGCATTCATCCGCCCGACGCCGAGGGCTATCGCGCGCTGCTTGAGCACTCGAGAAAGATCTACGACGTCGGCTTCACTCAACTGGCCGACGCGCCCTTCCACCGCTTTCTCTTCATGCTGAAACAAGTGCCGCACCTGCTCCGGCTGGGCGCATATCGAACGGTGTGGCAGATGGTGTCGAAGCACATCAAAAGCGACAAGATTCGCCAGGCGTTTTCCATCCAGCCCCTACTGGTGGGCGGTAATCCGTTCGACACCACCAGCATCTACGGCCTCATCCACTTTCTCGAGCGCGCGCACGGCGTGCATTTTGCGATGGGCGGCACTGGCGCCCTCGTCGACGGGCTGGAGCGCCTGATGCGCGAAGAGGGCATCGAGATTCGGCTCAATACGACGGTGGCGTCGATCGAGGTTGAGGACGACTTGATTCGCGCCGTCATCGACACGGACGGCAAGCGCATCGACGCCGATCACGTGATCTCGAACGCCGACCCGGTGCATCTGTACAACGCCCTGCTGCCCCGCGAAGCGGCCAAGCCTTCAGCGCGTCTGAAAGCCCGCCATTCAGAACAATCGATGGGGCTCTTTGTGCTGTATTTCGGCACCGCGAAGCAGTACCCCGATGTGGCGCACCACACAATTTGGATGGGACCGCGCTATCGCGAACTGCTGGACGATATTTTCCATCGCAAAGTGCTGGCTGAGGATTTTTCCATCTACCTGCACCGGCCCACCGCCACCGATCCGAGCTTTGCGCCGGAAGGCTGCGACAGCTTCTACGCGCTCGTGCCGGTGCCGAACCTCAAAGCGGGCATCGACTGGGCCGTTGAAGGACCGAAGCTGCGCGATCGCGTCATCGCCGCACTGGGCGGCACCATGCTGCCCGGCTTGAGCGAGACGATCCGCGCCGACTTCTTCATGACCCCGGACGACTTCGCCGAAAATTATTTATCGCCGGAAGGTGCGGGTTTTTCAATCGCGCCGCATTTTCGACAGTCGGCGTGGTTTCGCTTCCACAATCGCGGCGAAGGCCCACGCAACCTGTATTTGACCGGGGCAGGCAGCCACCCCGGCGCGGGATTGCCCGGCGTGCTGTGCTCCGCCAAGGTCGTCGACCGACTTCTGCCGAGCGCACCGGCTCGCGCGACACAGACCCGCGAGCCGATCACCGCGGCCGCAGCGTGAGCAGCATGACGGCGAGCCACATCGACTCGCCGGTGGACGGCGTAGAGGACGCTCGCGCGGTGCTGCGTCGACATGGGCGGACCTTCTTTTTCGCCAGTCATCTTTTGGGGCAAACCCACGCCGCTCGCGCGGCCACGCTCTACGCCTTTTGTCGGCATGTGGACGACTTGGCCGACGAAGCCGCAGACGTCGAAACCGCGGCCGCCGAACTTTCAACCGTGTCGCACGCGCTCAAGACCGGCCATTCGAATGATCCCCGAGTCGCCGCGATGCTGGCCTTGCAACAAGAGACCCGAATGGCCGCGCTTCCGGCGCTTGCGCTGGTCGAGGGCGTGGCCAGCGACCTGCACACGGTCCGCGTGGCCGATGAAGACGAACTGATTCGCTATGCCTGGCGCGTGGCCGGCACCGTCGGCTTGATGATGTGCAATGTGTTGGACGTACACGATCCGCGCGCCGCGCCCTTTGCCGTCGATCTTGGCATCGCGATGCAGCTGACGAACATCGCCCGTGATGTTGGCGAAGATGCGCGGATGGGCCGGCGATACCTTCCGACAAGCTGGATCGGCGCGGTGGAGCCCGTTGCCATCGCGGCGCCCGATCTCGCGCTGCAGCGCAGCCTTGAAGGAGCGACGAAGCGACTGCTGGCGCTGGCTGATCGGTATTACGCGAGCGGCGAAGCGGGCCTCGGTTTTCTTCCACTTCGCGCGCGCTTCGGCATTTTTTCTGCCGCCCGCATGTATCGCGCCATCGGCGGGCGCATCGCGGCCGACGGTCACCGCAGCTGGGCGCAGCGCGCGGTCATCGGCAGCGCCGGGAAAGTCGGCCACGCCTCGCTTGCCGCGGCCCTGATGGCGATTCAGCCGCGCCTGCATCGACGCGACGCCGCCCACGACCCGAGCCTGCAGGACGCGCTCGTCAGGATCGATGGCGCCCATGAGTGAGCGCGTCGACCTCGCGATCTTGGGCGGCGGTCTGGCCGGGCTGTCGCTCGCGAAGCGTCTGGCGGACAACGGCGCCGGCGGCGTCATTCGGATTCTCGAGCCGCGTACGCAGTACATCGATGACCGAAGCTGGGCGTTCTGGACTACGGCCGACAGCCACTGGGCCAAAACCGCCACGCGGACATGGACGCAATGGCGATGCGGCACCGCGGCGGAGGGCGAAGGCGTCGTGGCCTCAGCCAAAGGCTGGCGCTACGCCTACCTGCGCAGCAGCGCCATCTACGACGAAGCGCTGAGCACCATCGCGCGCCATCCTCGGATTCAGATCGAGCGCGGCGTGGAGGCCGGCGCCATCAGCCGCGACGGCGACTTCCTTGCGGTGTCGACCAACGCAGGCACTCTGCGGGCGCAGCAGGTGGTGGACACCCGCCCGCCTTCCCGCGCGCAGTTCGCAGGCTCGCGTCTGTTCCAGTGCTTCGCGGGCCGCGAACTGCAGCTGGTAGAACCCGGCATCGACGATCACGCCATCGAACTAATGACCGACATGAGGGTCGATCATCTCGGCTTCGTGTTCTCGTACGTGCTGCCACTCTCGCCCACTCGCGTGCTGGTCGAGGCCACTCGCTTTTCAAGCCAGCCGCTCAGCGCCGCTGCGCTGTCGACAGACCTTGATGCATTGATTGCGTCCCGCGGCTGGCGCGATGCGCCGGTGCTGCGCAGCGAGTACGCCGCGCTGCCGATGGGCCTACCGGTCGTGCCCAAAAGCGATGCCCTTCCCGGCGTCGTCCGCGCGGGTACGGCGGCCGGAGCGCTGCGTGCGGCCTCCGGCTACGGTTTCCTGCGCATCCAAGCCTGGGCCGAGCGCTGCGCCGAGGCCATCGCACGAACCGGAAGAGCGGTGGAGCACCCGGCCGAACCGCGACTACGGGGTTGGATGGACGCGGTTTTTTTGAACGCCCTCATCGCCAACCCAGATCGCGCACCCGATTTTTTTCTGCGCCTCGCTCGACTGCAGCCCAGTGCGGCCTTCGCCCGCTTCATGAGTGATCAAGCCACCGCTGCCGACGTGCTGCGCGTGGTCACAGCGCTCCCGCCGGGTCCCTTCCTGCGCGCCTTGCGCTCCAGCCCCGCCGTCGAAGGCCGCGCCGCATGAGCCTGCGCACCGTGGCTCGACACGCTCCTGAAACGCTGGCTTTTCTTGGCGTGGGCGCGCTCGCGGTGGTCTGGCTCACGGTCGTGGGAAGCAGCGGCAGCGCGGGCATCGGCGAAGGCCTTGTGGTGGTCTTGGCCATGGGTGTGGCGGTGTTCGGCCTGCCGCATGGCGCGCTCGATCCGTGGATCGCGCATCGCGCCGGACTGTGGCAAACCGCCATCGGCGCCGTCGGCTTTCATGTTGCTTATGTCGCGCTGGCCGCGGCCGTAGTGCTGCTGTGGCTCTGGGCGCCCGGGGCGAGTCTGGCCGCTTTTTTGCTCATCTCTGCTTGGCATTTTTCCGGCGACTGGCGCGACCGGCTTCCGATCTGGGCGCGCGGTCTCGCCGGCGCGGCCCTGTTGGCGCTCCCGGCATGGCGTTGGCCAGACGAGGTCAGTCAGGCCTTCGTTGCGCTGTCCGGCGCTTCGGGTGCCGTGGTCGCTGATGGACTGACCGCGCTGTCGCCATGGCTGGGCGTAGGGCTCGCGGCGCTTGCTCTTGCTTACGCCGGCCGCGCACCGCGAGTCAGCCTTGAGCTCGGCGCGATTGCGGCGTTGGCCCTGCTGTTGCCGCCTTTGGTGTATTTCATCGTGTACTTCTGCGCCCTGCACAGCCCGCGCCATCTGCGACTGGCTGCCGCAGGGGCGTCGCGTAAAGACCGCCGCCGGATGATGTCCGTCGCAGTGCTCTACACCGCATTGAGCCTGCTGCTTCTTGCTATTGCGTGGCCGTGGTTACGAGAGGCGAGTGGGCAGGCCTGGAGCAGCGATCTCCTTCGCCTTGTTTTCGTCGGCTTGGCCGGCCTCACCCTGCCGCACATGCTCGTCGTGATGCACGCCGAGCGCCACGAGATCCGAGCGCCATGAGCCTTCTATCCAAGCGCAAAGAAGACCACATCGAGGCCGTGCTTTCGGGCACAACCAATGCGCGTGACGTGTCGGCGGGTTTCGACCGGCTGCGCTTCGAGCACTGCGCCCTGCCCGAGTTAGACCTCGCAGAGATCGATCTCTCGACTGAGTTTCTCGGCAAAAAACTTCAGCGCCCGTTTCTGATCAGCTCCATGACCGGCGGCCATGCGCGCGCGGCGCACATCAACGCGGTGCTGGCCGAAGCCGCCGAGTCGCTCGGCATTGCCCTCGGCGTCGGCTCGCAGCGCGTGGCCCTGAGTGACGAGGGCCATCAGGGCATCGACCGCAGCGTTCGGCGGCGTGCTCCGAGCATTCCGATCTTCGGAAACATGGGCGCCGCTCAGCTGCGCGAGTTCGGCCCCGAAGGCATGCGCCGAGCGGTGGACATGATTGAGGCCGATGCTTTGATCATCCATCTGAACCCCCTGCAGGAAGCCCTGCAGCGCGGCGGCGACGTTCGCTGGCGCGGCCTGCTCGCGCACTTGGAAGCCCTGTGCGCCACCCTGCCCGTACCGGTGATCGTCAAAGAAGTGGGCTTTGGCATTTCCGTCCCCGTCGCTCGACGACTGGCGGATTGCGGCGTAGCGGCCATCGACGTGGCGGGTGCCGGCGGCACCAGCTGGAGCGCCGTAGAGGGGCGGCTTGCCGACGACCCGGCGCAGCGTGCGCTCGCAGAAATTTACCGCGACTGGGGCATTCCCACCGCCACGGCACTGCGCGACATCCACGACGCGCTGCCCGCGCTGCCGCTGATCGGCTCGGGCGGGATTCGCCATGGGCTGGATGCCGCCAAAGCGCTTCGGCTCGGCGCGACCCTCGTCGGCCAAGCGGGCCCACTGCTGCGCGCCGCCATCGACGGCCTTGAACCACTGATGGCGCACTTCGCTGTCTTGGAGCAGGGCCTACGGCTGGCTTGCTTTGCCACCGGCGCTGGCGACCTCGCCGCCCTGCGCCGCGTGCCGCTCAGCCACGATTACTCGTAGCGCAGGGATTCGATCGGGTCGAGGCCCGCCGCCTTCGAGGCCGGCATGATGCCGAACACCACGCCGACGAAGGCCGAGAATCCGGCCGCCGCCACCACCACCCAGATGGGCACGGCCGCAGGCGGAAATCCGGGGATCAAGGCGGCGACGCCCATGCCCGCACCCACGCCCAACACAATGCCGATCAGACC
>JBBQIA010000061.1:0-8429 GCA_038324485.1 Lysobacterales bacterium | reverse complement strand
CGTGTCTCTGACCGCGTCATCGTCGCTCCGTTTGCCGGCGTGCTCGGGTTGCGCGAAGTCAGCCCCGGCCAGCTGCTGGGCCCGGGCAGCACCATCACCACCCTCGACGCGATTGATGTAATGGAAGTCGATTTCGCCATTCCCGAAGTGCAGTTGTCGCTCGTGGGCGACGGTTTAGCCGTCGAGGCACGAAGCGACGCGTGGCCGAAGGAAGTCTTTTCGGGCCGAGTGCTGAGCGTGGATTCCCGCGTCGACGTGGCAACGCGCTCGATCACGGTGCGCGCCGTGGTGGACAACACGGAGGGCAGGCTGCTTCCCGGCATGCTTTTGTCGATGTCGATTCTGCAGCCGGAGCGCCAGACTGTAGCCGTGCCAGAAATTGCGGTGCAGCAGAACGGTGGCATGAGCTTCGTCTATCGCGCGGGGGCAGGAAACACTGCTGAGATGACTCCGGTGACGCTGGGGATTCGCAGCGCCGGTCGCGTGGAGATTCGAGACGGTTTGACCGTCGGCGACCGCATTGTCATTGACGGCGCGGTGAAGCTGCGCCCCGGAGCCACGTTCCGCGAAGCCAAGTCCGTGGCTGCCGAGTCGGTTGATGTCCCGGGCAGCGCGCCCTCAGCGCGCGGTTAAGGAGACCGACCATGGTGCTTTCTGATCTATCCATCCGCCGCCCGGTGTTGGCGACGGTGATGAGCCTGCTGCTGATCGTGATCGGCTTGATCGCTTTCTCTCAGTTGACCTTGCGCGAGTTGCCGGACATCGATCCGCCGGTCGTGTCCGTGCAAGTTGAGTATCCCGGCGCCTCCGCAGCAGTGGTGGAAAGCCGCATCACTCAGGTGTTGGAAGATGCCGTGGCCGGTATCGAAGGCGTCGAGTTGATCGAAAGTTCGTCGCGAAACGGGCGCTCGGACGTCAATATGGAGTTCACCCTGAGCCGCGACATCGAGTCGGCGGCGAATGACGTGCGCGATGCCATTAGTCGAGTGGCGGATCGCCTGCCGGAAGAGGCCACTGCGCCGGAAGTGGGCAAGGTCTCCGCCGACGCCGAGCCGATCATGTTCCTGTACATCGCATCGCCCGATCGCGACGTCCTCGCGCTCACCGATTACGCCGAGCGGTACGTGCTTGATCGCCTATCGAGCATTTCAGGCGTGGCCAGCGCCCGCATCACGGGCGGACAGCGCTACGCCATGCGTCTGTGGCTCGATCGCACGGCTTTAGCGGCCCGCGGTTTGACGGTCAATGACGTGGAAAGCGCCCTTCGCCGCGAAAACGTTGAGTTGCCCGCCGGACAATTGGAATCGTCGACGCGCGATTTTCTGCTGCGCTTGTCGCGCGCCTACGAAAGTCCGGAAGAATTTTCCGCGCTGGTCTTGGCCAATGGCAGCGATGGTCAACCGGTGCGCTTGGGCGATGTAGCGCGGGTGGCGCGTGAAGCAGAGGAGTCGCGGGCATGGTTTCGCGGCAACGGCGACCCCCAAGTGGGCTTCCAAGTCATCAAGACGTCGACTGCTAATGCGCTCGACGTTGCGCGCGCCGTGCGCGAGGAGGTCGATGTCGTCGCTGCATCGCTGCCCAAAGACATCAGCTTTGGTGTCGCCTTTGATTCCACGCAGTTCATCGAGGTCGCAGTCGATCGCGTTTGGCGCACTTTGGCGGAAGCGATGGTTCTGGTGTTGATCGTCATTTGGCTGTTCTTAGGCAGCGCTCGCGCGGCCTTGGTGCCCGCCGTCACCTTGCCGGTTTGCCTGACCGCGGCGTTTATTGCGCTGTGGGCCTTCGGTTTTTCCATCAACTTGCTGACGTTGCTGGCGATTGTGCTGTCGATTGGACTCGTGGTCGATGACGCCATCGTTGTGCTCGAAAACTGCCAGCGCCGCGTTGACTTGGGCGAACCGCGATTGGTCGCGGCCCGACGCGGTACAAAGCAAGTCGCTTTCGCGGTAATCGCAACGACCGCCGTGCTCGTCGCGGTCTTCGTGCCGGTGGCCTTCCTTGAGGGGAACAACGGGCGGTTGTTCCGCGAACTGGCCGTGGCGTTGGCCGGGTCGATCGTCATTTCGGCGTTCGTGGCGCTCACGCTAACGCCGATGATGTGCTCCGTCCTGCTTGAGCCTCATCGGCCCGCATCGGGCAGTTTTTCAGCGCGCGTCGATGGCGTGTTGAACCGAATCACCAACGCCTACCGCCGCACGCTCGAGCGAAATGTGAACCACACGTGGATTTTTGCTGGCGTGGCTTTGTCAGCAATGGTCTTGAGCGTGGTGTTGTTTCGCGTTGTGCCGAGCGAACTTGCACCGCCCGAGGATCGCGGGTCCTTCTTCGTCTCGGTGGCCGGCCCCGAGGGCGCTGGATTTGACTACACCGTGGAGCAGATGAAGCAGGTCGAGTCGATCCTGCTTGAGAATATCGGTGACGAGGGTCCAATCCAGCGCGTGATCGCTCGCGTGCCGGGTGGGTTTGGCGGTGGTGCGCAGGACATGCACACCGGCAACGCCATCGTCTTAATGAACCTCTGGGACGATCGCGACATCAGCACCAATGAGATGGTTGATCAACTGCGCGGACCGCTGTCGGAAGTGCCTGGCGTGGTGACACGTCCGATTGTTCGCTCAGGTCTAACGCGCTCGCGCGGTGGCCAGCAATTTCAGTTCGTCCTGGGTGGCCCGGAATATGCCGAGCTTGCGGAGTGGCGCGATGAACTGCTGAAGGAAATCGAGTCGAATCCGGGCATGTTTGGCGCCGATTCGGACTACAAGGAAACTCGTCCGCAGCTGCGGATCGACGTGAACCGCGAGCGCGCAGCGGCGCTTGGGGTCTCGGTGCAGGACATCGGCCGAACGCTGGAAACGATGATGGGTTCGCGTCGCGTTGGAACTTACGTCGACGGTGGCGAGGAGTACGACGTCATCCTTCAGGCCCAGCGCGATGACCGCGCGACACCGCAAGATCTTGAAAGCCTGTTCGTGCGTTCGGCGGCGGGTCCGCTGATCCCGATGGCCTCGCTGGTGACCCTGCGCGAACTGGCCGAGCCGGGCAGCTTCAATCGATTCAATCGCTTGCGCGCCATCACCATTTCGGCCTCGCTCGCACCGGGCTACACGCTCGGCGAAGCCACGCAGTGGGTCGAGGAGACGGCGGCTCGCGTGCTTCCGGCGCGCGCGCAGGTGGGTTGGAAGGGCGAGGCGCGTGAATCTAAGGAAGGTCGCAGCGCCATCTTCTTCGCGTTCGCGATGGCCCTGCTTATCGTCTATCTGGTGTTGGCGGGTCAGTTTGAAAGCTTCGCTCACCCCTTCGTCATCATGTTGACCGTGCCGCTGGCCGTCTTGGGGGCCTTGTTCGGGCTGTGGTCGATGCATCTGCTGTCCTTGGCCGGGATGTGGGGGGCAGGGGCCAGCATCAATCTCTTTAGCCAGATCGGATTGATCATGTTGGTCGGCTTAGCCGCGAAGAACGGCATCCTCATCGTTGAGTTCGCGAATCAACTTCGCGATGAGGGTCGCTCGGTGCGCGATGCGGTGATCGAGGCCTCGTCGATTCGACTGCGGCCGATCCTCATGACCTCCATCGCCACCGTCGCGGGCGCTTTGCCCTTGATGCTCGGCGGCGGTGCAGGCTCTGCTTCGCGTAACTCGATCGGCGTAGTCATCGTGTTCGGCGTGGCCTTGTCGACCTTCCTGACGCTGTATGTCATTCCGGCCCTGTATCTGCGCGTCGCGCCCTACACCAGCGCGCCTGAGTCGCGCGGCCGCGAGTTGGCACGTCTCGAAACGCTGCACGCCGATGGCGAGTCTCGCGTATGAACCGCCCGCCGCGTCCCGAGGACGAGCTACGGCTGTTCGGTTTGAATGCCGTCCTAGGGGCGTTCGATGCGCGCCCGGATGATCTGCGCAAGCTGTGGCTGCTGGCCGAGCGCTTGGGTGAGCTGCGGGAGTTGACCGCTTACTGCGTGGCCAATCGCCGTGGCTACACGGTGGTCGAGGCCGACGAGCTGGCGCGGATTGCCGGAACGCAGCACCACGAGGGCGTGGTGATGGCCATGCGCCGTCCGGAAGAGCAGGGCTTGTCGGGCTTCTTGCGCGATCTTCCGCCCGGTCCGGCCCAGTTGCTGTGGCTGGATGGCGTAGGCAATCCACACAACTTCGGCGCGATCCTGCGTTCGGCTGCGCACTTTGGCGTGTCGGCCGTGCTGCTGCCGAAGGAGTCACCCCTAGGCCTATCAGGAGCGGCCGTGCGCGTGGCCGAAGGCGGTGCCGACGTGGTGCCGCTAGTTCGCCTTGGCCGCAGCGACAACGCTTTGGCTCAGCTGCAGGGCTTAGGCTTCCAGCTGGTGGCCACCGTCGTGCGCGACGGTGAAGACCTCTACGGCCGCCCGCTGCCCGAGCGCTGCATTTGGGTGCTGGGTGCGGAAGGCGAGGGCGTGGACCCGGCTTTAGCCCGCGCCAGTGCGCGTCGCGTTGGCATTCCAGGCACTGGCCGCGTGGAAAGTCTGAACGTGGCCGCAGCCACGGCGGTCATCCTCTCGGAGTGGGCGCGCCAGCGTCGCTGAGGCTTCGGCATACTCCAAGCCGTTGCTATGGCGTCTTGGACTGCTCATGTTTTCTGCCCTATTTTCTTCTCGACGATGGCCGGCCGTGTTTGCGGTGGCTTCGGTGTTCGCCTTGCTTTTCGCCGGCGCGGCCGTGTCTACGCCACGCACCGAGTACGGCGTGGAATACCGCGCTGCGTTCAAGCCCGCTGAGGGCGTGGCCGAGGTGTCCTTTCAGCACACGCCGAGGACCGGCCGCGCCACCCGTCTGTCGATGCGCTTAGACCCGAATCGTTACTCGCAGGTGCGCGCCGAAGGCGGCAGCCTGACGCGTGAGGGCGAGCGCTGGGTGTGGGTGCCGGATGCGCGTCGCGCGTCGACCCTGCGCTGGCGCTACAAAATCGATCATCGCCGCTCCAGCGGTGGGTACGACGCACGAATGACCGCCGACTGGGCCATTTTTCGCGGCGATGACCTGTTCCCGCCGATGGCGGCCCGCACGACGCCGGGTGCGGATTCGTCGGCGCGCCTGCGCTTCGACTTGCCGCCGGGCTGGACCAATGTCGATACGCCCTATGTCCACACGCGCGATCGCAGCGGCTTCGTGGTGGTGAATCCTGAGCGCCGGCTGGATCGTCCGGTGGGCTGGATGATCGCCGGCAACGTCGGCACCCGCCGCGAGTTCATCGACGGCTTTGAAGTCAGCATCGCTGGCCCAAGCGAGTACGGCGTGCGTCGCAACGACGCGCTGGCCTTCATCAACCTCGTTGCGCCGGAAATGCGTGAGGCCTTCGGCGAGCTGCCTTCCAAGGTGTTGATCGTCAGCGCCGGCGACCCGATGTGGCGCGGCGGATTGTCCGGGCCGCGCTCGCTGTTTCTGCACGCCGATCGCCCGCTGATTAGCGAGAACGGCACGTCGACGCTCATCCATGAATTGGTGCACATGGTGACGCGCATTCGCGGCGCCGAGGGCGACGACTGGATCGCTGAAGGCAGCGCCGAGTTTTATTCGATCACCCTGTTGAATCGTGCGGGCCTATTGAGCGACCAGCGCAGCGACCGCGCCTTCGAGTGGATGCGCAATCATGGCCGCAAGGTCAAAACGCTGGATGGCCCACGCAGTCGTGGACCGACCACGGCGCGTGCAGTCATTCTGTTTCGCGACCTCGACCGCGAGATTCGTCAGCGCAGCGGTGGAGAACGCTCGCTGGACGACGTGATGAAGCGACTGGTCGAGGTTCGTGAAGTCTCGCGCGAGGATTTGGAAGAGGCGGTGACCGAGGTGTCCGGACGCCGTTCGGATGTGCTCAAGACTTCTCTGCTGCGATGAGCGCGCTGCGACGACTGTTGCGACAGCTGGCGCGTCGATGGAAGGGCGCGCCGTCATTGCCGACGCTGACCTCGCGCGTGGACGCGAAAACGCTGCAGATTCCCGGCGAGGCTTGGGCCTCGCGCGAGGCCTTCTTGGCCGTTCGCGACGGTGACGGCCAGAAGCGCCTGAACGCACAGTGGCAAATGGCCGCGCAACTGCCCCAAGCCTGCGCGGCAGAAGGTTTATCCGGCCTGTGCCCGCTGTGCGCCGAGCGCCGCCGCTTTGGGCGCCCCGGCGAGCCTGCGAGTTTTGACGCACGCGAAGGCCTGCCCTGCGAAGCCTGCGGTCTTTCGGCGCGAATGCGTCAGGCGATGGCCTTTTTGGTGGAGGGTCTCGACCCCGCCACGTCGCGGGTATACCTAACCGAACAGGCCTCGCCGGGCTTCGTCTGGCTGCAGGCGCGATTCGCCAGGGCGCAGGGCAGCGAATACGGGCTTGATGCCACCCGCCGCGCGCGACTGCAGCGCTGGTTTCATGATTTGGGTGGTCGGGGTGAACTGCGTGATGCCGACATCACCGCCATGGCCGATGCGGACGCGTCGCTCGACGCCATCGGCTGCTTCGATGTCTTGGAGCACGTTCCTGACTATCGGCGCGCGCTTGCCGAATTCGCTCGCGTGCTGGCGCCGGGCGGTCGCTTAGTCATCACCGTGCCCTTTATCGAAACCGAATACGCCACGCGCGTGTTGGCGAGCCTGCATGCGGACGGCCGCATCGAACACCACGCGCCGCCAGAAATTCACGGCGACCCGGTGTCGGGCGGCGTGCTGTGCTTCTACCACTTTGGCTGGGACCTGCTGGACGCCCTGCGCGCAGCCGGATTCCGCGAGGCCGAATGGGTGCGAAGTTTCGCCCCCGAATACGGCCTATTTGGGCTGTGGACCCTGCGCGCTCTGCGCTAAGTCGGGCTTAGCGCGTGGCGGGCGTTGCCGGTGCGGCAGGGGCTGCCGGCGGCGTGGCGGCCGGGCTTGGGCGCACCGGCGCACGATCAAAGTCGACCGTAGTCTCGGCAGCCAGCCAAGCAAACGCGGCGTAAGCGGCCACTTGTTGATCCAATGCGGCGGGCTCGATTTTGTCGAGCGTGTCGTTGGGCGTGTGGTGGTAGTCGAAGTAATCGGTGCCGTCTTGCACCAGCTGCGCCCACGGCACGCCTAGCGTGACCAGCGGGCCGACGTCAGGGCCGGGACCGCCGCCGGTTTCTTCGGTGGCAATGCCCAGCGGCGCCAGCACGCGGCCAATCGTGCGCAGCACCGGCCACGCTGCCGGCGACGCACCGGCGCGCAGCGCATAAATGCGGCCGGCGCCGAAATCGCTCTCGGCGGCCACTTGATGATTGGCCCAATCCGCACCCACCACGCGCGCGTATTCGCGGGCGCCCAGCAAGCCGTTTTCTTCCGCGGCCCACGCAATCACGCGCACCGAGCGTCGCGGCGCTTGCGGCAGGGCCGCGATGGCTGCGCCAGCCGCCATGGTGATCGCCACGCCAGCCCCGTCATCCAGTGCGCCGGTGCCTTGGTCCCACGAATCCAAATGGCCGCCGATCAGCACGACTTCGTTCGGCAGTTCGCGGCCGGTCACTTCACCCATCACGTTCCAGCTGTGGCCGACGCCAGCGGTCACCGCCGCCAAGTCCAAGCGCAGGCGAACGGTGTCGCCGCGAGCAATCAGCCGCAGGATCTGGTCCGCATCAGGGCTGGATAGGGCCGCTGCGGGAATTTTCGGCACGCCGTCCACATAGCGCATTTGCCCGGTGTGGGCGAAGCGATTCGTGCTGGTGCCGATCGAGCGAACCAGCATGGCGACAGCACCCTTGGCTGCCGCGATCGATGCGCCATTGCTGCGTGCGCCAACGGCTGGGCCATAGCCTGCACCATCGCGAGCGCGCTCCATGCGGTAGCCGACGAAGGCGATTTTCCCCGCAAGACTGCCGTCTTCGGCGGCCTGCAGCGCAGCCAAGTCGTCGAAGGCCACGACCTCGGCCTCTAGCGGCGCTCCGCCCGTGCCCACCGAGCCGCCTAAGGCGGTGATCACCAGCGGCTGTTCTACCTCACCGATTAGTGCAGCCGATTCATGCCCGCGCAGCCAGAGCGGAAAGCTCACCGGCTCGCGCCAAACGCGATCAAAGCCGAGGCTCTTCATTTTGGCTTCGGTCCAGTCCACCGCCGCATGATCGGAAGGCGTACCGGCCAATCTCGGCCCGATGCGCGTCGTCAGTTCTTCAACGAGGGCGAAGGCGGGGCTGCCCGCCATCGCGGCATCGCGCAGGCCAGTAGCCGTGCGAAGTGTGTCGGCATTGAGCCCATCGCCTGCGGCGGGCGCGACAGCCCCGGCCGGCGCGGCGCAAAACAGAATGGCGAACACGGCGGCGGCGAGCGGACGGCGAAAGGCGTGCATAGGGACTCCATCAAAAAGGCGACGCCGGCTTCGGGCCGGCGTCGGGGGATTACGGAAGAAGATCTCGACCTTAGCGCGACTTCAGCGCATCACGAATTTCGGCCAGCAGCTTGACCTCAGCGCTCGGCTCGG